>CAYXFW010000092.1:382-8553 GCA_964464305.1 uncultured Verrucomicrobiota bacterium | reverse complement strand
TGAACCGTGAACTTTGAACCGACTTGGAACTTGAAACTTGGAACTTGAAACTTGAGATCTTCTCCCATGCCCCGCCAATTTGAAAATCTCCGGGCTTCCGAGTTGTACTGTCCGCGCTGCCGCGTCTCGCAGCCGGTGCGGGAGCGCCTGCTGCTCGTCCTTCCCCACGGCGATTTGATGGATTATCGCTGCACGACGTGCGGCACGTCCTGCGGTTCGCGCGAGGTCCGCCACGCGCCGCAGCCTCTGCCCGGCATGCGGCCGCGGGGGCTGCCGTGAGGAGGTCTCGGGTGTCAGGTTTCAGGGGTCAGGGGGGAGGGCCGCTGGATGAAGCCGGGAGAGGGGGGAGTTCACAGTTCTGTGAACCATCAACCGTGAACCGTGAACGAGGAACCGTGAACTCCGTGTCGACTTGAAACTTGAAACCTGGAACTTGAAACTCCCCCCATGAAGATCCTCGTCCTCACGCCGCAGTTGCCGCACAGCCGGGTGCTCAGCGGGCACCGGATCGTGTACGAGCGCATCCGGCGGCTGGCGGCGCGGGGGCACCGGGTCGGTGTGGCGTGCTTTGCGCAGCCCGACGATGCGGACCATGTCGGCGAATGGGAGGGCGCGCTGCTGGACCTGGAGATCGTGCCGCGGCCGGAGCCCTCGACGACGCGGCGGCTGGCCTGCTGGCTCCAGGGGATTCCGCGTCCGTTCAGCGACTTCCGGTCGCCGGCGATGCAGCGGCGGTTCGGCGACATGGTCGAGCGATCCCGCTACGACGTCGTGCTCTCGGAGTTCTCGGTGATGGCGCAGTTCCTTCATTGGAACCCGTACCTGCCGGCCGTGCGGAGGGTTGTTTCCTGCCACCAGTGCGAGACGGTGGCCAGCCGCAAGCGGGCCGAGCTGCTCGGGTACACGCCCGCCGGACTGCTGGAGCGGTACCGGCGCGAGCGCCTGCAGAGGTTCGAATTCGGCCTGTACCGCGCGGCGGACTGCACGCTCGTCCTCACGCCGCAGGAGCGGTACCAGCTCCTGCAATATGCGCCGGACCTTCGGACGGTGGTCATTCCGAGCGGTGTCGACACGGCCCGGTTCCGGCCGCCGGACCGCGCTGCGCCGCCGGACGGCATCCTGTTCACCGGGCATTTTTCCCACGAGCAGAACCGAGATGCCGTGCGCTGGTTCCTGGCGGCCGTGTGGCCCCGCGTGAGCGAGCGTCACCCGGGCCTCTTCTTCTACATCGTCGGCCCCGGTCCGCCTCCGGACATCCGCGACAGCGCGTGGCGGGATCCGCGGATCATCGTCACCGGCGAGGTGGACGACGTCCGGCCGTACCTGCACCGGGCCGCTGTCTTCGTCAGTCCCACGCGCATGGGGTCCGGCATGCGGGGGAAGCTTCTCGAGGCGATGGCCTGCGAGGTGCCGGTCGTGACGACGACCGCCGGCGCGGAAGGCATCCCGGTGCGTCCCGGGTGCGACTGTCTCCTGGCGGACAGCGCCACCGTGATGGTCGAGCAGATCTGTCTGCTGCTGGAGGACGAGACCCTCCGGCAGCACATGGCGCGGAACGGGCGGGAGCTCGTGCTCCGGCGACTTTCATGGGATCTGAGTGTCGGGACGCTCGAGGCGACCCTTGCCGGCATCACGGGGCGGCGGCCGGGGCGCTCCGACGCTCCAGACGGGGTTTGACCGGAACGCCCGCGTGGATGACGGCCTCGACCCGGGCGGTGGCCGGGCCGGTGGCCCCGGTCCATGCGAGGGTCGCGCGGGCTGCCGCCGGGAACGGATTCCCGCCCTTGGGCGGCCATTCCGGCGCCCAATTCGTCCCATCGGATACCGTCACCGTGAACGCCACGGCGCGCTCGATCAGGACGTTGGTTGTTCCCGCCGAGTCGGCCCCGGGACCGGTGGAAGGCCGGTCGATCCGGACCAGGCGCAGGTCCTGTTCGTCGCCGCGCAGGACCTGGTAGCGAAGCTCCCGGACTTCCGGCGGGCGGGATCCGGCGTCGCGATCCGGAGCAACGAAGGCGAAGAAATGAAGCTCCAGCGGCGGGGTTGTCCCCGGCCCGCCCCGGAGTTCGAAGGCCGTGCCCTCGCCGGGTTCGCAGGCACACTCGAGATCCGCCGCCAGGCGCCGCAACGCCACGGCGGCGGCCGCGGCACGGGCGCTGCGGGACGACCGGCCCTGCATGACCCGGTGCATGGTCAGCCACGTGGAAAAAACGACCGCCGCCAGCACCGCGGTCAGGGCGACCGCGACGAGAGCCTCGATCAGCGTCCAGCCGCGGGCACCGCGCCGGGTGCGCGGCATCAGCCGGCGCGCAGGATCGTCAGGACGAACCACGCGACGCCTGCGATCGCCAGAATGCCGATCGCGATGATCAGCGTGTACCACAGCGCCGTATTCTCCTTCCGGCGCGCGCCGAAGGGCGAAATGCTGCTGAACGAAATCGGGGCCGTGGCGGGGCCGGAGGTTACCTCCACCTGCGCGTGGGCCAGCGGCTGCACCGGCTCGGAGGACTCCACGCCCTCGGCGTCGAACAGGAACTCGACGGATCCGACCTGGAGGAGATCCTTCGGGTGGAGATCCGACTCCTTGATCTCCTTCGAGTTGACCCGGGTCCCGTTGGTGGATCCGAGGTCGACGGCGGAGAACTTGTTCCCGGTCTTTACGATGCAGCAGTGCCGCCCGGACACGGTCACATGATCGATCACGATCATGTTCGTGGCATTGCGTCCGATCGTGGTCTTTTCCAAGTCCAGATCGAAGTTCTTGCCCTTCACTTCGGGCGACATTCCTATCAAGACGGCCATGGCGCAGTCCTCCCGGGGTAGGGGTTCCGTCGGCTCCGTCGGCAGGATGGCCCACGGCCGGGGGGCTTGTCAATGCCCGCGCCGCTTCCTGTCACCCGCGATTGCCCGGCGGGAGGAGGTGTGGTACTGAATAGAAGCGGCGGGTGTGCGTCCATGAATCGAAGGCACCCCCAGGAGGATCCGGTATGAGCCATCGAGTTCTCAGGCTGGTTGGAACCGCGGCGCTCGCCGCGGCGGCGGTTGGAGCGTCCGGATGCGCGGCGTTCCGCGCGAAGACGACCGATGTGGACGTCAACCAGACCCGCCACATGGGCAGCGGCTACGATTACAGCGACATGCGCAAGATCTCCCAGAATGTCGTCGGCGCGCTGAACGCAGAGTTTCTGGCCGCCCAGTCCGAGCCGCCGATCGTCATGATCGCCGGCGTGCAGAACCGGACGAGCCAGTACGTCGACACGAAGAACCTGACCGACCGCGTGCGCACGATGCTGATCCAGGGAGGCAAGGCGCGCTTCGTCAACGAGGCGCGTCGCGAGGATCTGCTCAAGGAACAGGGCTTCAGCGCCGCCAACGCCACGCCGGAGACGCAGGTCGCGATCGGGAAGCAGCTCGGCGCGAAATACATGGTCAGCGGCTCGCTGACGGAGATGAAGGACGAGTCGCCCCGGCAGGTGCGCGTGTCGAAGACGAAGGTCAACTACTACAAGCTGACCTTCGAGGTCACCGACGTCGAGAGCGCCGAGATCAAGTGGATTCACGAAGAGGAATTCGCCCGCGAGGCGCGCCTGCCGCTCATCGGCTGGTAACCGCCCGGCGCCGCCGCCGGGGCGCGCCCCCGGGAGCGGGAGGAGTCCGATGCCACGCGTGACCCCCAGCACCGTCCGCCGCAGCCCCGCGCGGCGGCGGTGTGCGTTGGCCGGGATGACTGCGCTCCTGCTGTCCGGCTGCGCCACCGCGCCGCTCGAGGCCGCCCGCGAGAACTTCCGGCGCGGCCGTCTGGCCCAGGCCGAGCAGGCCCTGACGTCGGAGGACGCTCGGAAGGCGGAAAAGGACCGCGTCCTCATCCTGATGGAGCGCGGCACGATCCGGCAGGCGGCCGGGCAGTACGACGAGAGCTCGCGGGACTGGATCGACGCCGCCGAGCACGCGAAGAAGCTCGAGACCTACAGCGTCTCGAAGGGTGCGGCGAGTTTCGTCGTGAACGACTCCGTGCAGGCGTTTCGCGGCGCGCCGTACGAGCGAACCCTGCTCCACGCCATGACCGCACTGAACCATTTTGCGGTCACCAACTGGGACGACGCGGCGGTCGAGGCCCGGCGGCTGATCGAGACGGCGGCCGCGCCGGCCAGGGAGGGCTTCCCCGAGGACGCGTTCTCGTACTACGTCGCCGGCCTGGCGTTGGAGATGATCGACGATCCCTCGAATGCCGCGCTGCTGTACCGGAAAGCCGCGGCCGTCGCCCCGCCGGGAATCCGCGTCGATGACGCCTCCGGCCGAATCGGCCCGCGGGCACCGGGGGAGACCAACGCCCCCGCCGTTCCGATGCCGCGCCCGCCCGCCCCCGCGGGGTGGACGCACGAACTCGTCTGCTTCGTGCTTCTCGGCCACGCGCCGCCGGGCGGGGCGGACATGTCCAAACGCTGGCACGGACCGCCGGGCGGACACGCCGAGATCCGCATCGGGGGGGTGACGGCCGGACGCAGCTATCCGCTGGCCGACGTCGCGTGGCTCGCGGCGCGTACCGATCTCCGGCTCGCGGGAATCCGGGCGGCCAAGACGGCGACCCGCGTCGTCCTCAAGGAGGTCATCGCCGAATCCGTGGCGCAGAGCTCCCACAACGACGCCTTGGGCGATCTCATCCGGCTCCTCCTGATCGGACTCCTCGAGCAGCCGGATATCCGCCGCTGGGAGACGCTCCCGGGCATGCTGCAGGTGGCCCGCGTACCCTGTCCGCCGGACCTGGCCAACGTCGAGGTCGTGCTCCGCGCGCCCACCGGGGCCGAACTCCGGTCCATCGCGATTTCCCGGCCGCTCGCACACCGGCGGACCCTCTGGGTGGGCTTCGTGCGCGATCTTCCGACGCCTGCGCCCGCGTTGCCGCGATGAGCCGCTTCACCGTCAGTCCCGAGAAGGAGGATGCCTTGGTTGCGCGCATGGCCGCGCTGGGGATTCGCGACTGCGATCTCGAGGAGACGTTCATCCGCGGTTCGGGCTCCGGCGGACAGAAGGTCAACAAGACTTCCTCGTGCGTCGTCCTGCGTCACCGCCCCAGCGGCATCGAGGTCCGCTGCCAGCGGGAGCGGTCGCAGGTGATGAACCGGTTCTTCGCCCGGCGGGAGTTGTGCGAACGCATCGACGAGAAGCGCCGTGGCGCCGCCAGCGCCCGGCAGCAGGCCGCCGAGAAAATCCGCCGCCAAAAGCGCCGCCGCTCGCGCCGCCAGAAGGCCCACATGCTGGACGACAAGCGCCATCAAGGCGCAAAGAAGGCCGGCCGCGGCCCGGTGTCGTCGTTCGACTGAGCCCTACGGCCTCACGACGAATTCCGGATGGGCCCGAAGATCTGCGCGTCCGGGATCGCGCCGGCGCGAAGGACCTCGACCTGCCCGTCGTGGATGCGCACGACGGTGCTGGGGACGCCGCCGGGGACCGGGCCGCCGTCGAGCACGACCTCCACGGCATCGCCGAGCGCAGCCATGGCATCGCGCGCGGTCAACGCCGGGGCCTCGCCGGACCGGTTCGCGCTGGTGGCGACGAGCGGGCCGCCGAACGCCCGGAGAACCGCGAGTGCCACCGCGTGGTCGGGCCAGCGGAATCCCTCGGGACCGCCGGGCGTATCGAGGACGAGCGTCAGCGGTCCCGGCCAGAAACGCGCCGACAGCGCGCGGGCCGTCGGGCAGAGGAGCGCGCCGGCGCGGAGAAGCGGGTCGAGTCCGGCGACCAGGCGGGCGCATTTCTTTTCCTCCGGCCGCCCCTTGGCCGCGCAGAGCGCCGCCATTGCCGCCTCGTTGCAGGGGTCGGCGCAGAGGCCATAGACGGTCTCCGTCGGGAGGATGACGAGCCGGCCCGCCGCGAGGGCGGCGGCCGCCGCGCAGATTGCGCCCTCGTCCGGGTTATACGGATCAACGCGCAGGACCCGGGGAGACATGGTGCGGCTCCGGGCCGAGGGCGTGAAGCGCGTGCAGGATGTCCACCGCGCGCTCGAGGACGGCATCGCCCTCGATACGGCGGCGAAGGGCTTCGTCGACCGCCTCCTCGGCGAGCGCCTTGCGGCGCGGATTCATCGCGATGGTCTCCGGCGATTCCGCGGCGCGCGCGGTTGCGCGCGTGCCGGATCCGGAGGCGACTTCGACATGGGGCCGCACGGGGAGTTCGGCCGGCGCTCCGGCGACCAGGAGCCGGCGGGTCGTGACGTACATGCGGCGCTCCGTATCGAACGGCAGGGCTTCGCGGATCAGCGGATCGCCGGCGGTCGCCCCGCCGACCAGCAGCGCGCCCTGACCGCCGGCCTTGAGCGCCGCGGCAAAGGCTTCCGCCGCACCGGTCGTGTGCGGGCCGACCAGCAGCATCAACGGCCCCTTCAGCGGCGGTTCCGTGCCGCCGCGGAACTCGGTCCGCCGTCCGTCCGCCAGATTCTCGAGTGCGAATACGGAGGCCGACGGAGCACAGGCCAACCGCGCGGCCGCCGCGGCTTCCGAGGCATCGCCGCCGCCCGCGGAGCGAAGGTCGAGGATGACGCCCGGTCCGCCGTTGGTGGCTGCGGCGTGCCAGGCGCGTGCCAGCGCGTCCGCGGCGCCGGGCCAGAACCCGCGGATCTCGATCCGCTGCGCGCCGCCGGGCAGGCGTTCGTCGATGGCCAGTGCGGGTTGGCGCACGTAGGACGGTGCGAGCGAGACCGGGATGGGCTTCTTCTCCCCCGCCCGGACCACGACCACCGGCACCTCGCCCGTCGCGCCGCGGAGCCAGGAGGCCAGCGTGTCGACCGGAAAGCCGGTGGCGTACCGGTCCGCCAGCCGGTCGATCGTATCCCCGGGTTGAAGCTTGCCGGCCGCCGGGCCGCCGTCGAACACCTCGGCCACGTAGGTCTGGCCGTTGGAGGCCGCCAGGCGGATCCCGATGCCGCGGACCATGCCCTGACGCTCGAGTTCGAGCTCCTTGAACCGTTCCTCGCTCATCAGGCAGCCGCCCGGATCGGCGCCCATGACCACGGCCGAGAGCAGTTCCTCCTCGAGTCGCGCGGACTTCGTCAGGACCCCGTGTTGGGCCAGGCGCTCGACGGCGCCGCGTACCAGCGCGGCCGCATCGGCGGCGGGTCCGGCCGGCGGGGCGGATGGGGCGGTCGCCGGGGCCGGTGCGTTCGTCCCCTCGGCGGCGAACCCAAGGGCCGGGAGCGCGGCGACGGCCAGCGAGGCCGTGATGGACCGGATGCGCCTCACAGCTTCGCGAGCTCCGCCTGCAGGTCCGCATCGGCCTTGGCCACGCTGTCGCGCAGCGCCGCCTTGTGCTTCTGCAGCGCCGCCTGAAGCGAGGGATCGGACAGCGCCAGGATCTGGACCGCCAGCAGTGCCGCATTCACGGCGCCCGCCTTGCCCACGGCGACGGTTGCCACGGGGATTCCGCCGGGCATCTGGACCGTCGCCAGCAGCGCATCGAGCCCGTTGAGGGCGCCGCCCTGGACGGGAATGCCGATCACGGGCAGCGTCGTGTGCGCCGCCAGCACGCCGGCCAGATGCGCCGCGCCGCCCGCCGCGGCGATGAGGACCTGGATCCCCCGTCCGGCGGCGGCGCGCGCGAATTCCGCAGCGCCGTCCGGTGTCCGGTGGGCCGACTGCACCCTCACCTCCGCCGCCACGCCGAACTTGCGCAGCGTTTCGTAGGCCTCCCGGATGGACGGCCAGTCCGACCCGCTGCCCATCACGATCGCCACTTTCGCGTGTCCGTTCATCGCCGCCATCCTTTCCCCGCTACATCCGTCGCAGCGCCCGCGCGGCAATGTCGCGCCGGCAGTGCATGCCTTCAAACCGGATTCGTCCGACCGCCTCATAGGCCCGGGACACGGCGGCACGGATGTCCTCGCCACACGCCGTCACGCCGAGCACCCGCCCGCCGGCCGTGACGACGCGTCCGTCGCGGACCGCCGTCCCGGCGTGGAAGACGGCGACGTCCTCCAACGCGCCGGCCGCCTCGATCCCCTCGATCGCCTTCCCCTTCGCGTACGGCCCCGGATAGCCACCGGCGGCGAGCACGACGCAGACGCAGGCGCCCGGGTGCCAGGTCACCATCCCGGGGTCAAGCCGCCCCTGCGCGCAGGCCAGCAGCGCCTGGGAGACGCTCCCGGCCCATCGCGGCAGGATCGCCTGCGTTTCGGGGTC
>CAYXFW010000092.1:0-372 GCA_964464305.1 uncultured Verrucomicrobiota bacterium | reverse complement strand
GCAGTTGAACTCGAGGACCTTCGACCCGCCGTCCGTCATCATCAGGCCCGCGTAGAGCACACCGCGATACGCGATGCCGCGCCGCTTCAGCTCGGCCAGCGTTCGCTCGAAAACCATTTCGCGGATCGCCGGCAGATCCGCATCGGCGATCACCGGCGCGGGCGAGTAGGCGCCCATGCCGCCCGTGTTCGGGCCGCGGTCGTCGTCGAAGACCCGTTTGTGATCCTGCGCCGAGGCCAGCAGCACGACGCGTTCGCCGTCGACGAGACCGAGGATGGAGACCTCCTCGCCGACGAGCCTCTCCTCGATCAGCACCTCGCGTCCGGCGTCGCCGAACACGCCCTTCACCAGCGCATCGTCGATCGCCGCCTC
>CAYXFW010000091.1:7737-8580 GCA_964464305.1 uncultured Verrucomicrobiota bacterium | reverse complement strand
CTCGCGCAGCTTGAGCGTCTCGCCCCGCAGCACGCGGCAGAGGCCGGTCCACGACGTGATGCCCATGATGATGCACAGTTGCGGCAGGCCGCGGCCAAAGAGGATCATGAAGGCAACGATCAGGAGCACGCTCGGGATCGAGGCCAGCACGGTGTAGACGTATTGCACGGCGTCGTCGATCCATCCGCCGAAGTAGCCCGCGACGACGCCGAAGAAGATCGCGAACGGGATGATCAGCAGCGTTGTGACAACACCCAGGATGATGCCCGTGCGAACCCCCTTGAGGGCCTGGTAGAGCACGTCCTCGCCGACCTTGTCCGTCCCCAGAAGATGCCGCCCCGGGAACCGGAGCGGCGGATACTCGCGCCCGACCGAGCCATCCGCGCGCCGGACGAACTCGGTGGAGAACTGGCGGTCCGCCAGCGGGGCGGAATAGGTCTTCTCGCGCGCCGTCCGCAGCGGGGTCAGCACCCAGTCCAGCGCGGTCAGGCCGCGCGTGTCGCGCACGACCGAGCCGTCCGACGCGCGCAGCGCCGCACCCTGTCCGTCGCGCAGCACCGGATGCCATCCGATGCTGTCGAGCAGTGCCACCGCCCCGTAGGCCGCAACGACCCAGAACGCGACCACCGCCATCCGGCGCCGTGCCACTTCCGCGAAGGCGCGCCGCCAGTACACCGAGCGCCGCATGCGCAGTCCCGTCCGCACCCCCCAGGCGACCAGCAGCGCCACGAGGACGTCGTGGACGTACCAGTTGTTCCAGAGGGCGATGAGGGAGGTGGAGGACATGGGGAGGTGTCAGGAGAGTTTCAAGTTCCAAGTTCCAGGTTTCAAGTTACGGACCTC
>CAYXFW010000091.1:0-7727 GCA_964464305.1 uncultured Verrucomicrobiota bacterium | reverse complement strand
CGGCGAAGTCCTGCTTCTGGATCGCGTCGATGACGTAGCTTCCGAGGCCGGGGATGCCGAAGAAATTTTCGAGCAGCAGGTTGCCCATGATCAGGAACGGGATCGTGACGACGACCGAGGTCAGGATCGGGATCATGGCGTTCTTCAGCGCATGCCGGAAGAGGACCGTCCCCTCGCCCAGGCCCTTCGCGCGGGCGGTGCGGATGTAGTCCTTGTTGATCTCCTCGAGAAAGACCGTCCGGTCATAGCGCACGTTGCCGCCGAGGCTCGCGAGGATGCCGATGACGATCGGCATCAGGACGAACTTCAGGCTGCCCCAGCCGGCGTCGTAGCCCGAGATCGGAAAGAGCTTCAGGACGCGGGCGAACAGGAACTGGCCCCCGATGATGTAGAAGAGAACGGAGATCGACATCAGGACGACGCACAGCACGAGCCCCGCGACGTCGATGTAGGTCCCGCGGTGGAAGGCGACGAGCATCGCGAGGATCACGTCGATCACGAGCGAGATGAGGAACATCGGGAGCGTGATGTTCAGCGAGGGGCCGATCCGGGTCGCAATCGCCTCGCCGACGTCGTGGTTGTCGAGATCCGAGCGCCCGAAATCCATCGCAAACAGCGGCATGCATTTGTTCCAGAAGACTGTCTGCGTGATCTTGCCGGCTCCGGGCGCCGCGGCGTTCCAAACGCGCGGCAGATGGTACCCGCGCTCGAGCTTCCATTGGTCGATCATCGCCTGGTCGACCCGCTTGTCGCCGAGAATCGACCGCGCCATGCCGTCGGGCGTGTTGATGAGGAAGAACAGCGCGAACGTTACAAGGTTCACGCCGATCAGGATCGGGATCGCATACAGCACGCGGCGCAGAATGTACGTCAGCACGGGCCGCCCTCCCCCCTGTGCCGTCCGCTGTAGCCGCGACCGCCGGTCGCGGCCGGCATGTGCATCGGGACGCAGGCTGGCCGGGGTCGACACCCCCGGCTACAGAGGTGGCGGATGGGTTCGTTCATGAACCGCTCCCCTCCTGCGCCTCGCTCCGGCGGCGGAGGAGGAGCGGCAGCAGCCCCAGCAGCAGGACCGCCTCGACCGCCAGCACGGGCCAGATCACGGGACGATTCCACTCCCGCTGCCGGGCGGCGCGGGCGGCGCCGTCGACGCGATGGAACTTCAGGAAGTTGTGCGTCATCTCCCTCGGCTTGCCGTTGAGGTGCCAGCTGTGGCTGAGGATATGGAACGTCGGATGGAACCCCCACACGAGCGGCGCGTCGCGGCGCAGGAGTTCGACCATCCGGTCGATGACGGCCTTGCGCTCCGGCCCGTCGACCATGCCCTCCACCTGCTCGAACAGCTTGTCGTACTCCGCGTTCTGGTAGCTCGGGATGTTCTCGCCCTTGGAAATCGACTTGGAGTTCGGCCCGTAGAAGAGGAACAGGAAGTTTTCGGGATCGGGATAGTCGGCCAGCCATCCCTGCCGGTAGGCCTGGAAATTGCCCGACTCCAGCTTCTCGCGGTAGCGGGTCAGTTCCGTGCCCCGTTCGACGAGCTCGACGCCGACAAGCCTCAGGCGTGTGCGCATCCAGTCGAGCACGGACACGAACGACGGTTCGCCGCCAAGCGCGTGGTCGAGGTGCAGCACCAGCGGCCGGCCGTCCGGCCCCCGCCCGTCCGGGAACCCGGCCTCGGCCATCAGGCGGCGCGCGTCGTCGAGGGGCCGCCGCGTCGCCCGGTGGCGCAGCGGATCCCACCGGTCGGTCCGCACATTGACGCCGGTCTCGCCCTCGTCGCACCCGAAAATCCCCGGCGGGATGGGCCCTTGCGCCTGCACGCCCTGTCCGTTGAAGAAGATCTCGAGGAATTCGTTGTAATCGAGCGCGATCGACAGTGCCTGGCGGAGTTTCGCGCGTTCGGGCGTGCAGCCGCCGAACGTGTCGTCGAGCATGTTGAATCCGAACCAGTAGTTCGCGGCTTCGACGGAGAGGTGCAGGCGGATGCCCCGCGCCGTCATCGCGTCCGACAGCCCCGCCTCGCCGACGCTGTTGAGGCTGATGGTCTGTTCGAACGCCTCGGGCGTCACGTAGGCGAAGTCGTAATAGCCCTGCATGAACTTGTTCCATCGCGGGATCGCCTCCCGTTCCACCGCGATGACGACGCGGTCGAGGAAAGGGATCCGCTGCCCGGCGTCGGCCAGCATCCCCGCCTCGCGGTCGCCGGGGGCGCCGTCGGACGGGTAGACGCCGCCGCGGTAGTTCGGGTTCCGCTCGAGGACGACGCGCCGGTTGGGCTCGTACTCGCGGAGGAAGAACGGGCCGCTGCCGACCGGCCACCGGTTGAGGTCGAGCTGGCGGGCGGCGAGCGCGGGCTCGGCGTACAGCGCGAGCGCCTCCTCCGGGATCGGGGCGAAGAAGTGCATCGCCATCCAGTAGCGGATCTGCGGGTATTTGCGCGACAGCACGAGCCGGAAGGTATGGCGATCGACGACCTCCAGGCCGGGGCACGGCGCGGCGAGGTAGTCGAGCAGGATCGGCCGGCGCGACTCGTCCGTCTCCTCCCCCGCCGCCTTCCGCCGCGCCCGCTCCTCCGCCAGCTGGCGGCCCAGCGCCTCGTTCAGCCCGCCCGCCCCGAGGACCGCGCGGCGGATGGTCGAGAAGATCGGGCACGTCAGCCGCGGGTCCGCCAGCCGGCGCACGCCGCGCACGTAGTCGGCCGCCACGACCTCCCGCGTGCCGCGCCCCGGCAGGTCCCAGGGCGTCTTCACGCCGCGCACGGTGTGCGGGTCCACGTTGCGATAGAGCGGTCCGCCCTGCGCGTTCGTCGCGAAGCAGGGATGGTCGGCATAGAGCATGCCCGGCCGGATGCGGATGATGTACTCCGCCTTCGCCACGCGCGCGACGGGCGGGTCGCCCTCCAGGCGCTTCCCGTCCGCATCGTAGTAGACGGGCGCCACGACGGTCTCCGCCCCCAGCGCCTGCAGCTCGTACGGCCGCCGCAGGTGATGGTACTCGTACGGCGGCTCGTAGATGTTGTCGATGATCTCGCCTTCGTGCTGGTAGTACGACGTCGCCGGGTCGAGCTTCGCCGGCGCGGTGTTCATGCCGAAGAAGAGCGTCTTCCCGTCCGCCTCGCCCGGCCGGTGCGGACTGTTGGTGCAGCGCGACAGCAGAAGGCCGCTGCCCGCAAGGACAGCGGCATACGCCGCCACCACCGACCCCCATCGCCGACCCGCTCCCGTACGCATGTCCCCGCGCTTATATCCGCCGACGGCGCACGAGACAAGCGCGGCGATCCGGATCAGAACTTCTCCGGCTCCAAGCGTCGATTGACAAACTGAACGCGCCCCGGTCGGAGCCGGGTGGGCGCCGTCAGCTTGTCAATCGACGCCAAATCGCAAAATTGTGCGGCGGCGGATTGAAGTCCGGACGACAAGCGGTATGCTGCGGATCGGAGATGGGGGGATTATGAAGAAGCTTGTCCGCAGGGTGGTGACGGGTGGTATCGGGCTCGTCGTGGCGGCTGCGATCGGCATCTCGGTGTTTGGGGGGGCGATCGTGCGAAGCGCGGTGAACGGCGCCGGGGCGGCGATGCTGGGCGTACCGGTGACGCTCAAGGGCGCGAGCGTCTCGCTGCTGAGCGGCCGCGTCCGGCTGAGCGGGCTGCATATCGGAAATCCACAGGGGTTTAAGACGGACAGCCTGTGCGACGTGGGCACGATCGAGGTGAAGCTGAAGCCTTCCTCACTCCTCTCAGACACGATCGTCATCGAGAAGATCCTCGTCGACGCGCCCGAGATCACATTCGAACGCGGCATCCGGAAGAGCAATTTCGGCGCCCTCCTCGAGGGACTGTCGGGCAAGGGCGGCGGGACGGAAAAGCCGGCGCCTGAAGCCGCGCCCGCCGACGCGTCGAAGCCGGGCAAGAAGGTCGTGATCGACGAGCTCACGGTTTCGGACGGCAAGGTGAAGCTCAGCCTCACGGCGGCCATGGGATTTTCGGCGCCGGTGGCGCTGGCGACCATTTCGATGAAGGACATCGGCCGCGACAGTGGAACGAAGGGGATGGGCGTGACGGACATCGTCGGGCTGATCCTCGGCACAGTGTTCAAGTCGGTTGTGGCCGCGGTGGGCAACGTCGGCGAGTTTGCGACGGACGGCATGAAGGCCGTCGGAGGCGCAGCCGTCGACGGTGCATCCGTCATCGGCGGCGCGGCCGCGGGCGGCGCAAGGGATGTCGGCAACGCGGCAGCCGGGGCGGTCCGGGACCTCGGCGGCGGCGTGGGCAAGGCGCTCGGCGGCCTCTTCGGCGGCCACGGGAAGACCAACGCCCCGGCCGCGCGCTGAGGCGATCCCGTCAGCCAACGTCCAGCACGCTGACTTCCGGCGGACAGTTGAACCGCAGGCCGTGCAGGTTGCCGACCCCGCGGGTCGTGTAGATCTGGCGGTCCATCCATCCGTGCAGGCCCTCGACGTACCGGAGATCGCGGACCGGCGCGAACGGGCGCCATCCCAGAAGGGGCACGACCAGCTGTCCGCCGTGCGTATGGCCGCAGAGCATCAGGTCCCACGCGGAATCGCGCAGCAGGTCCTTCGAATCCGGATTGTGGGACAGCACGATCCTCGGCGCCCCGCCCGGCGCGCCGAGGTTTGCGAACGCGGTCGCAGGGCTGCACTCCCGGGCCCAGAGGTCGCCCAGCCCGACCAGCTCGACCGCCCTCCCGCCCGCCCGCAGCATGTGGCTCTGGTTCCACAGCAGTCGAACCCCGCCACGCCCCAGTACGTCCCGGAGGGCCGCGAGGTCCGGATAGCCCCCGACCGGGGCGACCCACCGGCCGCCGTCGTGGTTCCCCGCGCAGGCGAAACAGGGCACGGTGTCCGAAAGGCGGCGCAGGATGCGGACCAGCGGCGCCGTGTCGTCCGGCCTGCGGCTCCAGAAGTCGCCCGTCAGCACGGCCAGGTCCGGCTTCTCCGCCAGCCCCAACACGGCCGCGCGCTCGATGAGATCGTATGGAACGGCGGACGACGCGTGGAAGTCGGACAGGTGCAGGATGCGGACCGCGGGCCCCGCGGGCAGCCTCGGGATCTGCACGGGGAAGCGCGTCACCCGCAGATCGCGCGGTGCCACCAGGGTCGCATACCCGAGGCCGGTGCCGCCAGCGACGGCGAGCGCCCCCGCCGCGAGAAACTGACGCCGCGTCCGGCTCGACCCGGTACGCCTACCCATGAGAAACGCTCTTCACGCTGCGAATGTCGGTCCCTGCGGGCGCGGTGTCAACGGGCCTTCTTGTGAGCGCGCTTGTCGTGCGCGGCCTTGCCGGCCTTGGCTACGGCCGCTTGCTTCGGCGGCGCCTGGGTTGCGTTCCAACCCTCCCACAGCGCGCGCAGTTCCTTGACCTTGTCCGGCATCGATGCGGCAAGATCGTGGGCTTCGGCGGTATCCTTGGACAGATCGAATAGTTCCGGTGCCTGCGCGCCCGGCGATCCGTGAACGAGCTTCCAGTCCCCATGGCGAACCGCCCACATGCGATCGATCCGCCAGTACAGGGTCTCGTGGGGACCTTCCTTCACCTTGCCCCGCAGATACGGCAGCAGGTTGACGCCATCCAACTTCCATGCCGGATCGATCGTCCCGCCGCCGGCGGCAACGCAGGTGGGCAACACGTCCAGTTGAACCGCCGGCTTCCCGAACGTGGTCCCCGCCGGGAGCGTGCCCTTCCACTGCATCAGGAACGGCAGCCGGATTCCGCCTTCCCACGTCGTGTGTTTGCCGCCTCTCAGCGGGGTATTTCCACCCTCGCGCCCCTGCGGCGCGCCGTTGTCCGAGATGAAGAAGACGAGTGTGTTCGTTTCCAGGCCCAGGTCGCGCACCGTGCCGAGCACGGCACCCACGGCGTCGTCCATGGCGGACAGCATGCCGTCGAATTGGCGGCGGGCGGGATCGGCGATGTGCGCGAACCGACTCAGGTATTTCTCCGGCGCCTCATGCGGCTTGTGGACGGCATTGAACGGCAGGTAGAGAAACCATGGGGCATCCTTGTGCCGGCGGATCCACTCCGAAGCGAACGAAGCGAATGCGCCGGTCGTATAGAACGCTTCCTGCCGGACCGGCTGCACCTCCGCGGACACCCGCGAATCGAGGAAGTTGCGGGGATGGAAGTACGATCCGGGATTCGCGGTCACGCCATAGAAATCGTCGAACCCGCGCCGCACCGGAAGGCTCTCCACGGCCTCGCCCAGGTGCCATTTTCCGACGATCCCGGTGGCGTAGCCAAGAGCCTTCATGCGGTTCGCCATCGTCGTTTCCGTCAGCGGCAGCGTCTTGCCCCCGGCCATGCTGTTGTTCTCGTGTCCGAAGCGGGTCGGGTACCGGCCGGTCATCAGGCCGGCGCGCGAGGGCGAGCACAGCGGCGCGGACACATATCCCTGTGTGAACCGGATGCCGTTCGTCGCGATCGAGTCGATGTGCGGCGTCGGCACCTCGCGCCCGCCGTAGCATCCGACCTCCGCGTAGCCGAGGTCGTCGGCATAGAAGAACAGGACGTTCGGCTTCGTCCGCTCCCCCGCGGTCGCCGACATGCCCAGCGCGATCAGGACCGGCACAAACCGAGCACCCTTGGATGACATCGCAATCTCCGTTCTCATGCGGCCGGCACGCAGCCCACCGACAGGACATCAGACGGACGGAGTCCGCATCTATTGCACGCCGCACCGCGGCCGGGGGCAAAACGCAGAAACCCCCGGGGCCAAGGCCCCGGGGGTTTCCATTTCGAGCGTCGGTTCCGACTAGAAGCGGAACAGGATGCCCGCGTTGAAGCCGATGCCGCCGAATTCGGCGTCGTCGACCTCGACGGTCACGCCATCGACGTCGAGCTCGGTGATTTCGCCGACGAGATACTTGACTTCCCCAAAGAAGCCGAAGCCCTCGGAGACCATCAGCTCGATGCCGGCCACCGCGAAGAAGCCGAACACATCCTCGGGGTCGACATCCGGCTCAAGGCTGTCGCCCATGGCGACCTTGCTCTCGAACTCCGGGAACACGTAGTAGCCGCCGCCCGCGCCGACGTACAGCCTCACGTTGTCGCCGAGCGGCATGCCGAGCGTCAGGTTCGCCTCGATCGACGCCATCTGCGATTCCTCGGTCGCGGGATCGTCGCCCCCGTACCCCGTCAGGCCGCCGATGCGAAGTTCGAACCCGAGCACCTTCTCCGCGAGGTCGGCCTGCAGCTTGAGCCCGCCGCCGATTCCGTATTCCTCCGCGTCCATGTCCTGGTAGGTCCCGTACAGACCGAATCCACCGCCCGCCATGGCTGCCATGGAACTCAGGGCGAGAATTGCCAGCACCGCACTCAGTTTCCTCATACCCGACTCCCTCTCCGCGCATCGGCAGACGCCCCCATGGCGCCGCCTGGTTGCGCGAAGCATAAGCACGGATCCCGCTTGGTGCAAGGGGGAAGTGTAAAAAATGCGTCCCTACCCGAGTCCCTGGCGAAGCCGGATTCCTCCATCCGCACCGTACGGGTCACGCGGAGAGGAGACGGAACAGAGAAACGCAATGACGCAAAGAACGCGACGGGCGAGAAGAAAGGAGAGGAGCGGAGAACGGACAGGATCACAGGATGGACAGGATGGGGATGGGGCGGGAGCCACAGCCATGGTCCATGCGTGGGCGGACGCAGGGTTGCTGGAGGGCCGAGTTATGCGAGGCCGGAAAGCAAACGCTCCGAAGCGCATCCCCCCGGGCT
>CAYXFW010000090.1:7695-8590 GCA_964464305.1 uncultured Verrucomicrobiota bacterium | reverse complement strand
ACGTCGCGTCGGGGCGGTCCTGCTCGGTGACGCAACTTGCCAGGGATCTGCTTCACATCCTCGGTCGGGAGGGGGCGACCCGTATCGAGTTCACGCACCGGAGCTGGCCCGGCGACGCCCAGCGCTGGGAGGTCGACATCTCCCGCCTCGCGTCGCTCGGCTACCGGGCCGGCACGCCCCTGGAGAAGGGGCTTCGGTCGGTGATCGATTGGTTCGCGACCCTGCCGGAGAACGACGGATCACGCGGAGGTTGAGTCCAGGTACTCCCGGTGCCGGGTTTCGGCGTACTCCCGGATCCTCTTTATGAAATGGGTCGGGCCGAAGGGCTCGGCGTGGGCGGACATGGCGCGGCTGTCGAAGGAAAGTGTCTCGAAACGGCGGACGGCGTCGGCCAGTGCCTCGGGAGTCTGCTCGCGGAAGAAGACCCCGGTCACACCGTCCTCGACGGTTTCCAACGCCCCGCCGGCGGCGTAGGCAATCACGGGCCGTCCCGACGCATGCGCCTCGACGGGCGTCAGGGGGGAATCCTCCTCACCCGGGAGGACAAGCGCGCGGCAGCGGGCCTGGTAGTCGCTGACCACCTCGTCGGGCTGGTAGCCGAGAAAGGTGATGTTGGGTGTGGCGATGCGCTTCAGGTGCGGCACCCTCTCGCCCGCGCCGATGACGACGAGGGGCCGCCCCAGCATGGCGAAAGCCCGGACGGCGAGGTCGACGCGCTTGGCCAGCACCAGGCGGGAGACGACGAGGTAGAAGTCCTCCGGCGGTTGCCCGGTCGGCCGGAACCTCTCGTACTCGATGGGCGGATGGATCACGTCGGCCTCGCGGCCGTAGTGCTTCAGGATGCGCCGGGCGGCGACGCGCGACCCGGTGATGAAGTAGTTCACGCGTTCGGCCG
>CAYXFW010000090.1:845-7685 GCA_964464305.1 uncultured Verrucomicrobiota bacterium | reverse complement strand
TAATGCCCACACACAGAAATGCAAAGTAGTCCGAAACCACGTCCCAGACCCTGTAGTAGTGCGTGAAGATCCGGAAGGCCTGGCGGAAGAACCAGCGCCCTCGGAGTTCCTCGAGGTAGTTCTGGTAGAGGTCCCATGCCCAGCGCATCGGCGTAAAACACATCGAAATATGGCAGGTCCGGGAGCCGGTGAGGATGCCCTTGGCCACCATGGTGCTCACGCTCAGCACGACATCGTAGGACCTGAAGTCGAACTGCTCCATGGCAAAACCGTAGAGGGGGATATACATCTCGAAGCAACGGTGCGAGAATGGGAGACGGTCGACGAACGACGTGCGGATGTCCATCGACTTGATGTCGTCGGGAAACGCCTTCGGGTTGTATACGACGGTATAGATCGGCGCGTCGGGGAACGCGTGATGGAGGATGCGGACCACGCGCTCCGCCCCGCCCATTTGCGTCATGTAGTCGTAGACGATGGCCACCTTCATCGGCTGGGTCTCCACCCGCGCTGCATGATCGGTGTCTGCGACGGGCGAGTCAATCGTCCCCCCGGTGCCGCGAGCGTCCCGCCGCCGCTACAACTTCACGACGATCGCGTGGCCATTCAGGTTGTGGATCAGGAGCCGGTCCCTGCACATCCGTTGCTCCTCGACATGCGCCGTGATCCCCCCGCAGTTGTAGGATCCGTAATCGTCATAAACCAGGATCCCGCCGGGAATCATCCGGTCCCAGATCCAGTCCACGATGTCGCCGGCGGACCGGTAGACATCCACGTCGATATGGCAGAACCGGAAGTTCAGATGCTCCACCCGGCGCCCCGTCTGCTCCGGGAAGATGCCCTCCAGCACCTCGGCATTGTCCAGGCCCATGCGGGTGTGGAGGAGGTCCTCCACGCATTGGCAGCTGGTGTCGGCATGCTCCCCGCCGCGGTAGAGGGAATCGCGCGGACCGGCCTTGACGACGCCGGTGAACGTGTCGCAGAGGTAGACTTTGTCCGGGATCCCGCAGCTCGCCGCCCGCCTGGCGATGAGGGCCCCCGTGCCGCCGCGCCAGACGCCGATTTCCACGAGGCTTCCCCGGCCGAGCTTGGCCGTCTGCTCGACCAACTGCCACAGTTCGAAGCACCGGTAGACGTCCACAAGGGTGAAGGGTCCGATCTCGGCAAAGGCCGCACGGAATGCGGAATCCCGGTTCCAGGGGCTGTACGTCGCGATCGGGCGGGTGATTTCGTGTTCCGGGGCCGTGCCGGCGGGGCCCATCCTCGGGATGCGGACCATCTCAAATCCCATCCGGTTCACGATGCGCTTCACCCCCGTCTTGAGTCGATTCACGGAACGAATCCCCCTACGCGGCCGATGCGGATACTGTGCGCGCCGCGATCCTGACGATACGGACCCACTCTCCCGGTTTCTTGCCGCGCACGAAAACGCGGACTCGCCGCATGTCATTCCTGCACCGCAACCCGGCGCGACTACTTGGGCTCGAGGGTGAACAGACCTGTGGTGATCGCGAAGGAGTGGTTGAGGGGCATCCGCTTGCGCTCGTGGCCGGGGCCCCAGCTGTCGGTGTAGAGGACTTCGCTGGTCTTGGCGTTGTAGCCGATGATCAGACGAAGGTGGCCGCCGGACGGCTGTCCGAGTTCCGCTTCCTCGGGCAGAATGCCGATGACCACGCCGTTGCAGAGCGGGATGCCCAGTTCGATCTTCTCCTGAACCCATCCGAAGAACCGTTCGATCGCGACCCTCTCCCGGGTCCGGCTGGCCAGGAAGACATCCTTGTCCATGAGGTCCCAAAGGGTCTTCTTCCCGTAGAGCTCTTCCTTCCCGAGCTTCGAGAGATCCAGCGGGGGCTTCTTCATCTTCTTGGCCATCTTGTTGTAGTCGTCGATCATCCGCATGATCGCGCCGTCATCCATCTCGATCAGCATCTTGAGCTGGAGACCCAGCGCCTGGGCAACGGAGCGGAATCCCTTCACCATGTCCTCGAACTTGACGCCGCCGGTGCCCATCGCCATGCGTTGGGCCATCTCGTGCTGGTCCACATCGGTACCGTAGTACTCCAGGACCCGTTCCGCGGCGGCCGCGGCGCAGTAGCCCTTCTCCCCCTGATCGACCATCGGCACGCCGTCGATGAAGACGTCGCCATCCGGCAGGCGTTTGACATTCTTCGCCAGGGAGCCGGGCGCCACCCTGACCTTCTGGTTGGCCGTCACCGAAACCACTGCGTTCGACCCGGGAATGATCGAAAGATTGATGTACTCCGGCTGCATCCCCTTCTTCTTGGCGCCCTCCGCCTTGATCATGGACCAGGCGTATTCCATGCGGATCAAGTCCAGATCGCGCTTCCAGACCAGGATGAACGACTTGTACTTCGCGGCCGACGAACTGACCGGCGGCGCCAGGCTCTGCGGCGAGCGTCCGCAGATCGTGCGGAAGCGGTTGACGACCTCGGTGACGCGGTTCGTGAAGTCCTCGTTGTCGATCGGTCCGACGTCGCCGCGGTTGTACAGGGAGAGGAAGACCTCGCCGGGATGATCGCCCTCGTAGTCAAGCTTGGCCTCGACCACCGACTGCCCCATGAAGGTCATCGCCTGTTTCGTCCCGGACCGGAGTCCGTGGCGGTCCGTATCGGTCCAGTTGAACCCGGCCGCCCAGGTCTTCGCCCCGAAGATGTCCAGTGGCATGGCCCAGAATCCCTTGTCCAGCAGGATCTCGTCCAGTGCGGTGCTCTTCCGGGGCTCCGGCTCGGGCACCAGGTTCTTTGCGCCTTCCGTGATGAAGACGAAGATTGGCGTCTCGATCTCAGCCGTGGCCTTGCTCACCAGATCGGTCACGGCGAGGCGAATCCGGTAGCAGCCTGTGGGCTCGCTCATCTTGAACGTGATCCCCGGGGTCGGCTTGAGCATCATCATCGTCCGATCCTCCGGATGAAACCCGGAGGGCTGAAGGGCGGCGTTTTGCATGCGCATCGGCTCGCCATTCGGCCGGATGACCTCCCAGCCGGCGGTCAGACGGACGGTCTTGCCGCCCTCCACCGTGACGCCCTGCGCAGCGAAGGCGAAGTAGGCCGTGTCGTCGACTTTGAACGAGGTGGCGCGAACGGCCCGGTTGCTTTCGCCCATGTCCTTCAGGACGATGATGCGGGCCGTGAGCCCGGTGACGGCTTCAGGCCCCTGGGCGACGACCGACATACCGCCCGCAAGAACGAACGCCGCGACTGCGCGTGAGATCGACTTCATACGGTTTCTCCCGAATCGGACTCGGACCCGATGTTTCGCGGCATTCTCCCACACCGACCGGCCGCGGACAAGCGCAAGCGCGCGGCAACCGGCCGGAACGGAACGAAACTACACAATGACGCAAAGAACGCGAAGGGGGGGCAGGCGAGGAAGGGAAAGAACCGAGGATTCACCCAGTGACGCGGAGAACGCTGAGATCGCGAGGCGAAGAGGGCCGGACGGGATCACAGGATGGGACAGGATTCAGCCAAAGGGCCGGGGTTCGGGTCGTTCGCGAAGCGGCAGATCGATGCGGCGGCCGCCCTGCTGGGCGGAAAGGTACACAGCCTGGATCAGCTCGATGGCGCGCCGGGCCTCGTCGCCACCCACGCGCGGGGGCCGCCCGGACCGGATGGACTCCACGGCATCCTCGAAGTTCCGCCGGTGTCCCTCGAAATCGATCGCGGTCGGGTCCGCCGCGCCCGTCGCGCGATCGCCGGCGCGGACTCCGAGCGTCTCGCGAATCCGGTTGTCCTCTTCGGTTTCGTTCTTGAATTCCCAGACGCCGAACTGGTTGTCGCGGAGGAACACGGTGCCCTCCGTGCCGCAGAGGTGCACCTCGGCCGGATGACCGGTCTTCGAATAGACATTGGTGGTGGCCTCGATCATGCCAACGGCCCCATTCTTAAACTCCAGCATGGCCACCGCCACATCCTCCACTTCGATCCTCTCGTGCGCGGCGCACCGGGCCAGGGCGCAGACGGACCGGACATCGCCCATGAAGTGGAGGAGCAGGTCGACGGTATGAATGCCCTGGTTCATCAGGGCGCCGCCCCCGTCGAGGCGCCAGGTGCCGCGCCAGTCGCCGGAATCGTAGTAGGCCTGGCTCCGGAACCACTTGATGGCGGCATCGGCCAGCGTGATCTTCCCGAGCCGGCCGCTGTCGACGGTCTTCTTGAGCAGGATCACCGCATCCTTGAACCGGCGCGGAAAAATGCCGCTGAGTGTCACGCCGTTTTCCCGGCACGCGGCGATAAGCTGGTCGGCGCGGTCCACGGTCACCTCCAGCGGCTTCTCGCAGATCACGTGTTTGCCCGCCGCCGCGGCCCGGCGGATCGGTTCCAGATGGATGCCGCTGGGGGTGCTGATGGTGACGATCTCGAGTCCGGGATGCGCGAGAAACGCGTCGAGGTCGTCGTATCCCCGGCATCCGTGTTTCCGGCCGAATTCCGCCGCCCGGTCCGGCGCGGTGTCGCACACGGCCAGCAGGCGTCCGGTCGTCATCGCCTCGAGGGCCCTGGCGTGGAAGTTGGCGATCATCCCCGCGCCGATGATTCCGAATCCCATGGGGTTTGCGCTCACGATGTCGTGTCTCCTGTCGGGCACGCGCCGGTCCGGCGTCGCCGGATCCCCCGCCCCATCCCGCCGCCGCCGATGATGCAGGAGGGGACGTCCGGGCACAAGAAGGGATCAGACCAGGAGCCCGGCGATCGCCGCCGTCATGAAGCAGGCGAGCGATCCGGCGGCGAGGGCGCGGAGGCCGAGGCGCGCGAGGTCCGGGCGCCGTTCCGGCGCCAGCGCGCCGATCCCGCCGATCTGGATTCCGATCGAAAGGAAATTCGCGAAGCCGCACAGCGCATAGCTTGCGATCACATAGGCCCGGTGGCTGATGAAGGCAGGATCCTTCGCCGCCGCCCCGGCCAGATGGGCATACGCGACGAACTCATTGAGGACGGTCTTTTCGCCCAGCAGCCGGCCCACCACGGCGCAATCCGCGGCGGGCGTGCCGAGCAGCCACGCCACCGGATGGCCGATCCAGCCCAGGATCGTTTCAAAACGAAGCTCCGGGTGCCCGAAGAGGCCGCCCGCGAGGCCGACCGCCCAATTGGCCAGAGCAAGCAGGGACATGAAGGCCACCAGCACCGCGCCCACGTTGAACGCGAGCTGCATGCCGGTCAGGGCGCCGTTGGCCGCGGCGTCGATGAGGTTGACGCTGGGATCCTTGTACGTCAGCTCCAGACGACCGGCGGTCGCCGGCTCCCCCGTCTCGGGCATCAGCATCTTCGCCATGACCAGCGCGGCCGGGGCGGACATCACGGACGCCGCGAGCAGGTGGCCGGCGATGTCCGGGTAGAAGGGCCGTAGCATGCCGACATAGGCGGCCATCACGCCGCCCGCGATGGTCGCCATGCCGCCGGTCATCACGCACAGCAGTTCCGACCGGGTCATGGCCGCGACATAGGGCTTGATCAGCAGCGGGGCCTCGGTCTGCCCGACGAAGATGTTCGCGGCCGCCGACAGGGTCTCGGCGCCGGAGGTGCGGCAGGTGCGGAACATGACGCGGGCGATCGCCATCACGATCCACTGCATGATGCCGAGGCGATAGAGGATCGAGATCAGCGCCGAGAAAAAGACGATCGTCGTCAGGACCTGGAAGGCGAAGAAGAAGCCCATGCTGCCGGGCTTGTCCGCCGGAATCGCAAGCGTACCAAAGACAAACTGCGCCCCCTCGAATTGAAACTCGAGCAGCTTGCCGACCCCGCGGTTCAGCGCATCGAACAGCCAGCGGCCGGGCCCCGTCTTGAGGATGAGCACGGCAAAGACGAACTGCAGCCCCGTGCCCCAGGCGACGAGCCTCCAGTTCACGGCGCGACGATCGGTCGAGAAGACCCACGCCGCACCGAGCATGACCGCGATACCGAGAATGCCGGTCCAACGTTCCATGGCGGGCCAGACTACCACGACCCTGCCCCGGCCTCCGAGCCCAACCGGAGTTCCTTCGTGGCTTTGCCCTTGCGTGCGCCGGCCATTGCGCTAGGGTCTGCCACATGAACTCGCGCACCCGCATCCCGCCGTTCTCCTCCCGCCGGATCGACGCCACGCCGGGGGGGCCGCGCGCACGGCGGGGCATCCTGCCGCGCGGAATCGTCCTTCTGGGCCTGTGCCTGGCCGCCACCGCATCCGTCCTCGCCGCGGAGGGGCCGGGGGCGATCGATGCGTCCCGGTATCCGTCCCTGCAGGCGGCATTCGATGCGGTCCCGGCAACCGGCGGCGTGGTCCGGCTTCCGCCGGGCGAGTTCGTGCTGACCGAGCCGCTGCTTCTCACGTCCGGCGACACCCGCGTCGAAGGCGCGGGCGACGCCACGCGGCTTGTCAACCGCAACACCAACGGCCAGCCGGCGCTGGTCGTGCGTCCGAAGGACATCGCCACCAAGCCCAGGTCGCGGATCTGGCGCGTACAACTCGCCGCCTTCCGGATCAGTGGAACCACGAACAGCGGCGACGGCATTCTCCTCCACGGCGTGCAGGAACTGCTGCTTCAGGGCCTCTCGGTCGACCACCACGGCGGGGACGGCGTTCATACGGTCGACTGCGCCGAGAACCCGCGCATGATCGGCTGCAACATCACCTACAACGCGGGCGCCGGACTTCACGCTCTGGGCGCGCACGATTTCATCGTCAATGCGAACCAGTTCGAGGAAAACCGGGACGCGGTCCGGTTCATCGACGGGTTCAACCTCTGCATGACCGGGAACAACGTCGACGACCACCTGCGCCACGGCGTGGTCATCGAGAACACCTACGAGTACCCCCATTCGGGAAACATGATCGAGGAGTGCA
>CAYXFW010000090.1:0-835 GCA_964464305.1 uncultured Verrucomicrobiota bacterium | reverse complement strand
AACGGCGGTGATCCTCGACCGCGACTGCTACGGCATCACGCTCAGCGCGAACGTCATCGCCCACCACCTCGGCGGGGGCGTGCATCTTCTCGATGCGTGGGGCTGTGCGGTTTCGGCCAACACCTTTGTCCTGGTCCATTCGAACTCGGTCCTGGTCGGCGCGAACAGCGGTCGGATCACCCTCACGGGAAACAACGTGGGCAACAGTCATATCGGAGGCGGCATGGAACGGCGGACCGCCGGGGGCAAGAAGCCCATGGACCTGGACGAGGCGACCGGCTTTCTCCTGGACAACACGGCGGACGTGGTCGTCTCGGGTAACAGCTTCAGCGGCCTGTCGGGCCCGGCGGTGACCGCCCGGGGCGCATGCCGCGGCCTGTTGGTTTCGGGAAACCTGGTCACGGACTTCGGCCGGCGCCTGCCGCCCGGCTCGCCTGCGATCGATGCCGGGCAGGCCACGGAGAGCATCGTCCGCGACAACATCGTCCGCTGATTCCGCGGCGCTACGACGCGGGCGCGACCGGCGCGTGGCACCGGCGCAGGAGGAACAGGGCCCCGGCCAGCGCCAGAAGCAGCGCGGCGATACCCAGCATGTGCATGGCTTCGTACTTCTCCAGGTCGAGCACGATCACCTTCCGGGCGACGGCGATCAGGGATACCAGCAGGACCGCCTGCACGTCGAGGTGACGGTGCTCCACAAACAGGCGGACGACATAGATCATCTCGATCGCAATCAGGACCATCAGGAAGAACCCAAGGAGTTCGAGGATCTCCTTGACGTCGAGCACGCCGATGGGAGGGCTGGTGAGTTCGCTCCAAAGCAGGAGGGCGAGGT
>CAYXFW010000089.1:0-8597 GCA_964464305.1 uncultured Verrucomicrobiota bacterium | reverse complement strand
CTGGGCGTTGATGCCGTAGGGGATTCCGTGCGCGCGGGCCACGAGCAGCGGCATGGCGTAGCGGAGGGTGGACAGGCGCAGATCGCGGACGCCCATGCGCCCGAAGTTCAGCGTCGTGCCGGAGGTGTAGAGAAGGAACCCCGCCTCGGTGAAGGCGCGGGCCGCTTCGGGGCGGGTGCGCTGGATCTCTGCAAGGATCTCCCCCGGCAGTCGGTTCAGGATGTCGTCGGCGATCCGGGCCGCGATACGGGCCGACAGGGTGCCGTTCTCGAACCCGCGCATCTGCGATTCGCCCCAGCGCTCCCGGAAGGCCTGCCAGGCGGTGGCGTCGCCGCCCTCCCCCGCCGCCCGCCGCAACCGGAGATCGAACGGGTAACCGAGAACCCTGCACCCCGGCAGGTAACGGGGAAGATAGTCGCGCAGGGTGCGGTAGTTGTCCGTGTCCTCGTCGCGCGACGCAAACACGACGGCCGCCATGCCGGGATTCGCCTCGCGGACAAGGCCCAGCAATCCCGGCGTGATCGCTATATCGCCGATGTTCTTGGTGCTCCAGGGGAAGGTGATCAGAAGGTGGCGCGGCGCGGGCGCCGGACCGGCGGTGGCTCCGAGGACGAGGGAGACGAGAAGTCCGAGGGCGGGCGGGATACATTTCATGGGCACACAATCTGCCGAAACGGACCCGGGAGGGCAAGGATTACCGGGGCGCGCGGACGCTGCGCGGATGGATGCCGGGGGGTCGGCGGCGCAGGCCGCTCCGCAGGGCGATGCGGCCGACGAGACGGAAGGCCTCGCGGACGATCGAGTGGTTCATTTTCGAGACGCCGGATTTCCGGTCCTCGAAGACGATCGGCGTCTCGACCACATGGAATCCCCGGATCCACGCCCGGTGCAGGGTCTCGATCTGGAACGAATACCCGTTGGATGCGATCGTCGGCAGATCGATCTCCTCCAGCACGGCGCGCCGGTAGCATTTGAATCCGCCGGTCGGATCGTGAAACGGCATGCCGGTGACGGCGCGCACGTAGGCGGCGGCGCTGACGCTGAGCATCAGCCGTGACAGCGGCCAGTTGGTGATCCGGATACCCTCGACGAACCGCGACCCGAGCACGAGATCGGCGGTGTCGGCCAGCGCTCGCAGCCGCGGCAGTTCGGCGGGGTCGTGCGAGAAGTCGGCGTCCATCTCGAAGATGAATCCGAACTCCCGATCCAGCGCCCACTGGAACCCGGCGATGTACGCGCGGCCGAGGCCCTGTTTTCCGGAACGGTGGATCACATGAACGCAGGGATTCTCCGCCGCCATCCGGTCGAGGATGGCTCCGGTCCCGTCGGGGGAATTGTCGTCGACGAAGAGGTGATGCGCGCCCGGCAGCGCGGAGAGCGCCGCCGCGCAGATGGATTCCACGTTCTCCTTCTCGTTGTACGTGGGCGTGATGACCAGCGCGTCCGCCATGGAGCGAGTATACCGACCCACGCCGCGGGGGCAAGGCGGGAAAATGAATCGCGCAGCGCCCCGGGATTCCCTAGGATGGCCGGACGATGAACGCTTCGCATGCCCGGTCGTGGTTCCTCGCCGGCGCGGTCGCGTGGGCCGCAGGGGCGGAGGCCGTCCCTGCGCACCGGGTCGCGGACTACCGCGCCGAGCACGCGCGGCTGGCGGCGGCGATCGCCGCGCGACCGGCGCAGAGCAACGCATGGCAGCGGCTCGAACGCGAGGCGCTTCGCCGGGAAGCGCTCGTGCTCGCGTCGGACAAGACCCCGCTCGACATCGTCCTCCGCCGCACCCGCGCCCTGCTCGCGCACCTGCGCGCAATGCCCGGCGCGCCGGACCTCGCCGCCGAGGAGAAGGCCCTCGCCGCTCTCGAGACCGCCCGGGCCGGTGCGGCTGCGGACGCGGCCGGGGCGCTGTTCGACGAGGCCTGTGAAGTGCGCCGGCGCATTGCGCTTCGAAATCCGCTGCTCGATTTCGACCGCATCCTGTTCCTGACTCATCCCAAGCAGGCGCGCGGCGAGATCCACATGATCGACCAGTACTTCGGGTTCAATGCGAAACCCGGCGGTGGGCTCCATGTGCTCGAGGACGCCTTCGGCGAGACTCCCCGCGCGAAACACCTGCTGGAGGGCGCGACCGTGCAGAGCGGCCGTCTCCGGGGGCGCGCGCTCACCGGGGGCTCGTTCATCGCACTCGACCTCGACTTCGACGCCGGGTCGGTTGCCTTTGCCTGGACGGAGGCGCAGTGGGAGGTCCCGCCGGATGCCGACTGGTCCGGCCAGCACTGGACGCGGGAGGAGTGTCTCCACCGTCCCCCGGGCTATCACCATTACTTCTGGCGGCCGGAGAGCTGCTACCACATCTTCCGCGCGCGTCTCGACGGCTCGGGGCTCCGCCAGCTCACCGACGGGCCGTGGAACGAGTACGACCCCTGCTTCCTGCCCGATAGACGCATCGCCTTCATCTCCGAGCGCTGCAATTCGAACGTCCGTTGCGGCGCCCGCTGGTGTCCCTCCGCCGTCCTCCACGCGATCGACGGCGACGGCTCGGACCTCCGTCCGCTGAGCTTCCACGAAACCAACGAGTGGCACCCGAGCGTCGCCAACGACGGGCGCATCGTCTACACGCGCTGGGACTACGTCGACCGCGACAACGACGCCGCCCACCACCTGTGGACCTGTTTCCCCGACGGCCGCGATCCGCGCGCACCGCACGGAAACTACACGACAAACCGCGAGGGCCGCCCGTGGATGGAACTCGGCATCCGCGCCGTGCCCGGCCGCCGGACCTACATGGCCATCGCCGCCCCGCACCACGGAGAAAACTACGGCTCGGTCATCCTGATCGATCCGGGCGTGCCGGACGACGGCCTGATGTCGCAAACCCGCCGCGTCACGCCGGAAGCGCTCTTTCCCGAGGCGGAGTCCGCCCCCGGCGTCCCGCACGCCAGGGGCCGCCACACGCCGAAAGGCGAGGTCTTCGGCCAGCCGTGGCCGTTGGACGAGGACTTCTTTCTCTGCACGTGGGATCCGGACCAGAGAAACTACGCGCTCGCGCTCGCCGACAGTTTCGGCAATCGCATCGTGCTCCACCGCGATCCTGCAATCCCCTGCCTCGACCCCATCCCGCTCCGCGCGCGCCCGCGCCCGCCCGTCATTCCCGTGCAGACCGCCGCGCCCGGCACCGGCAGCAACACCGCCGTCGTCGCGGTGATGAACGTCTACGACAGCGAGCTGCCGTTCCCCGCCGGCGAGCGTGTCGCGGCGTTGCGCGTGGTGCAGGTGTTCGGGAAGGACAACGCCTACCTGGACGCCCCCCGCATTGCCTCGGCCCCGGAGTCGCTCGCCCGCGGCGTGCTCGGCACCGTGCCGGTCGAGAGCGATGGCAGCGCGCATTTCGAGATGCCGGCCGGCGTGGAGGTCTATTTCCAGGCGCTCGACGGGCGGGGCCGCGCGATCCAGACCATGCGCTCGGGGACCTACGCCCACGCCGGCGAGAGCCTGACCTGCGCCGGATGCCACGCGCCCCGGCATCGCGCGGCGCCGGCGGCCGCGCCGATCGCCATGCGCCGTCCCCCGTCCACGCTCACGCCGGGGCCGGCGGGCTCCTATCCCCTCACCTTTCCGCGGCTCGTGCAGCCGGTCCTCGACCGTCACTGCGTCGCGTGCCATTCGCGCTCGCCGAAGGCCCCCGATCTCTCGCCCGCCGGGTTCGAAACGGTGGAGAAGGCTGGCAAGGGCGCCAGCCCCCCCGAGTGGTTCAACGGCGTCCGCACCGCGCAGCACGGCTGGTCGCGCGCGTACGCCAGCCTCGTGAAGTTCGGTTGGGGCATGGCCGGCGGAAACGGGATCATCTTCGAACAGCCGCAGTACTCCGTGCCCGGCCGCATCGGCGCCCGCGCCGCCTACCTGCCCGTCCCGCTGGGCAACGGACACCACGACGTGAAGCTCGCGGACGAGGACTGGGCGCGGATCTTCACCTGGCTCGACTGCAACAGCGTCTTCTACGGGGCCTACCACAACCCCGTCGCCCAGTCGCGCGGCGAGGCGGTCGCCCCGAAACTCGGCTATCTCCCTGCCTACGCCCGGTAGGGCGGATCTATTCCTGCAGCCCGAGCTTCTTCAATTTCGGCTGGATCACATTCCTGCAGTAGGGCTGTTCCCGGTTGTTGGCGTAGTACTCCTGGTGATAGTCCTCCGCCGGGTAGAACTTCGTCGCGGGCTCGATGACGGTGACCACCGGTCCGCCCTTTTCTCCGGAGGCGGTGAGGGCGGCCTTGGACGCCTCGGCGGCCTTCTTCTGCGCATCGCTGTGCGTGAAGATCGCCGAGCGATATTGCGTCCCGACATCGGCGCCCTGCCGGTTGAGCTGCGTCGGGTCGTGCGCGTGCCAGAACACATCGATCAGCTTCTCGTACGAAACCTTGGCGGGATCGTACGTGATCTGCACGGCCTCGGCATGCCCGGTCTTCCCCGAGCAGACCTGCTTGTAGGTTGGGTTCGCCTTCTGCCCGCCGGTGTAGCCGGACACGACCTTCGTCACGCCGGGGGTCTGCCGGAAGATCTCCTCGATGCACCAGAAACAGCCGCCTGCAAAGGTCGCCGTTGCGGTGACTCCGGTCGATGTCATGGCCATCCCCTCCCCGGCCGTCAGCACGGCCGCCGCAATCCACAGTGCTTTCATGGACCCACTATACCCCGGCCGCCCGGCGGTTTCCATGGGGGCAAAACAATAAGGAATGGCCCGGGGCGGAGAAAATGCCTAGGATGGAGGGGCATGAGCATTCCGCATCACGCATCCGGTTGCGCACCCGGAGAATCGTCCGGCCGCCGGGCCGGCGCGTTCCAAGGGTTGGACGCTCTTCACGGGCGGACTTCCAAGGGTTGGAAGTTTGCGGCCGCGCTCGCGCTTTCGTTCGCCGGGATCGCCGCGGCGGAGACGAACGCCCCTGCCCCGACATCGCGGCGCGCAGCGCTGTGCATCGGCGTGCGGGATCCGGCCGCAGCGGATGCGGCGGATCGCGGCCCGGCGGACGCGGTGCGCCTCGGCGAAGCGTTCCGCGCGGCGGGCTTCGATCCGACGGTCGTGCTGGCCGGCGCCGATGCGCGGCGGGACGCCGTTCTTTCCGCGCTCTGCCGCCTTCGCGCCTCGACCCGCACGGGCGACACGGTCGTCGTCGCCTACACAGGCCCGGTCCGCGCCGACACCGATGCGGCGGGCGATGTTCTTTTCCTCGGCCCGGCGGACGCCACGGACGCCCGGGACGATCTCCCCCTGCGCGGCGCGATCGAGGCTCTCGCCGCCCGAACGGGCGCCGACCTCGCCGTCCTGGTCGTTGGACTGCCCGCCCTCGGCAGCCGCACCGGCGACGCCGCTCCCTGGCGGATGGCCGGAACCCTTCCCGTCGCCCTTCGATCGCACAGCCTGCTCCTCTCCGGCGCCCGCGGCCAAACCACGGAGTTCCGGGGTCCGCGCACGCTGATGGCCGCGAACCTGGCGTCCGAACTCGAACGCGGGGTCGAACGCCGCGCCGACGGCGTGTCCCTGGCGGACTGGCTGCGCGCGGCCGTCCGGCGGGTTACGCTCGAGAGCGGCGGACGCCAGTCGCCCGAGTGGTTCGTCGCCGGCAGCGCCCCCGCAGTCGGGCCGCAGGCGCCCGCGACATCCGCCGCAGCGCCGGATGCCGTCCCCGATCTCGCCGCCATCGGCGCCATGCTCGACGACGAACGCGCGGAGGATGCCCTCGCCGCGGGACTCGGCCGGGCCGCCGCCCTGCTCGACCTGAAACCGCCGGGTTCCGCCAGCGACCTGAACGCCTGTCTCGCGCTCCTCGCCCGCGCCGCCGAACGCCTGGGACGTTCCGATCTCTCGATCTTCTTTGCGTCCGAGCGCCTCCGCCGGACGGACGAGCCCCGCGCCCGCGCCGGGCTGGCCCACGATCTGGGCCGGCTCCTCCTGCGCGACGGCCGGGCGCGCGACGCCGTCGCGATGCACCGCCAGGCCCTGCACCTCGCGAACGCCGACGCCGCGGGCTCCGCGTGGCTGGCCGACGCCCTGGAGCGGAGCGGCGATCTCGACGCCGCCCGCGAGGTGGCGAACGCGGCGCTGGATTCCGCCCGTACCGCGGAAGGGCCGGACGCCGGCGAGGCGTACGCCATCGCGCAGGAAGTCCTCGCGCGGGTGGATCGCGAATGCGGCGACGCCGCGGCATCCCGCGCGCACTTCGAGAAGGCGCTGGAATGGAGACGGAAGACGGCCGGCGACCGTGGCCGGCTGGCCCTCCTCCTCCGCGAGGTCGGCGAAAGCCGCCTGCTCGGAGGCGACCCCGCCGGCGCCACCGCCGCCCTGCGCGAGGCGATCGATCTTCTGGCCTACTCGGCCGGCTCCCAGCGGCCGCTGGCGGAAGCGAACATGATCCTCGGGGATGCGCTCGCGGCGGCGGGCGAACCCGGCGCACCCGCGGCCTGGATGTCCGCGCTCACAAAATGGACCGCCTCGTCGACGTCCGCCCCACCCGCCCGGCTGCTGCTCTCGATCGGCGAATCGCTGGTCGTCGCCGGCCGCTTCGGCGAAGCCGTCCCCCATCTGACCCGAGCCCTGGATGCGGCCGGGCAGGAAGAGTCGGCCAGTCTTCTCCTCCGCGCCCACCGCGGGTTGTCGCGGGCCGCGGCCCAGGCCGGGGATGCGGTCGGGGCCCTCCGCCACGCGCAACTCGCCCTGGCCACGGCGGCCGGCTCGCCGCCGGCCACGCCGCGGGAGATCGCCATCGCGTGCGGAGACCTGGCCAGCCTGCACATGCAGCGAGGAGAGACGCAGCGCGCCATCGAGTACGGAGAGCGCGCGGTGGCCGAACGGACCAAGGCCGGCCTGACGAACGACGCCTCCTCGATCGCCATCTGGAAACTGGTCGGCGAGGCTTATGAAGCCTCCAAGTCCCCGGCGGCGGCCGCCGCCGCGTGGTCCAATGCCGTCGCGACGCTGGCGCAGGTCGAAGGCGCATCCGCCCCATCCGTCGCAACAACCCGCGGGCGCGAAGGCCGCGCGTGGTTGAATGCCGGGCGGCCGGAACTCGCCATCCCGACGCTGGAAGCGGCGGTACGGATCCTCGCGGACCGCGGCCCGGAGGCGGCCGCCGTCCGCGCCGGCGTCCTCCTGAGCCTGGGCGAGGCACGGCAGAAGACGGGCGACTCCGCCGCCCGCGCAACCCTGGAATCGGCCGTGGCCGTGGCCGCGTCGGGTGGCGACGCCTGCGATGCCTCGCGCGCCGGAGCCCTGCTCCTCCTGGCCCGCATCGCCCAGTCGGAGGCCCGCCTGTTCGCGGCGCGCCGGCTGGCCGGGGAGGCCGCGGGCCTTTTCCTGCGCCTGAACTCGCCGGATGTCGCGGAGGCCGAGCGCCTCGTCGATCTCCTGTCGTCCGCGCTTGCGCTCCGCCTCCCCCAGGGCAGCCACGAAGAAATGCCCGCCTTCACCGCCGCCGAATCCGACTACACCGCCCGGCGGGCCGACGGAACGCCACGGTGACCGGACCGGGATTCGCGGGGATTACCGGGTTGCCGGAGCCGCCTTCTTTCGCTTGCGAAGGAACAGCGCGCCAATGCCGCCGATGGCCCCGCCGATCAGACCACTGCGCAGAACCTGGCCCCAATCGAGACCGCCCTTCGGTGGCGGCGGATTGCCAGCCACCACCGCATCCGCCCACGCCTTCGCCGCGCTTCGCGTCCATTCCATCTCGGCTTGGGGCGCGTAGCAGTAAAGGAAGACGACCTTCCCCGCGACATTCACGATCTCGCTCGTCACAGCCAAAGGGACCTCCTCCGTCGAACCTTCGCTGGCGACCTGGACCTTGACGTACATCGAGTGAGCCAGAACGACCTCGGTCTCCTCGTGCGGATCGAGGGGAACCATGGTCGAAATCTTCAGCGCCAAGTCGACGTCGAATGCCGTGCCGAGGTTCCGGCCGGTCTGGGCAACGGCGTTGGAAGCCTTGGCCATGGCCGACTCGAGGATCGTCCGGTTCTCGCGCTTCGCCTGGTCCCTGATCCGCGCAAACGCCGGCGCACTCACGACCTTGTCCATGAGGGTCCGACTCGCCTTGAGCAGGAAGTACCTCGAAATCGGCGGCATCTCGCCGGCCAGTGCCGCGGGAACATGGGGATCCGGGATGTAGAACGCAAGCTGCTCGTTCATCGGGTCCGCCATGTTCGCAGCCAGACGATGCACGGCGACCATCCTGTCGGTGACTCGCGTGTGATGCTGCGGCGCGGGAACGACGATCGCACGGTCCCCCAATTCAAAGGTATCGGCATGGACGGACCCGGCGAGGACCATCCAGAACGCGGCCACAATCATCGCCTTCATGTGCCTGTCTCCTTGGATGCCGGCGAACGACGGATTCCGCGCGCGGGCCGGATCGATTCCCGCGACGCCCACCCCCATGGCTGGCGGCGCACTCTCGGTTTCAAGGCTACCCGTCCCGATCCCGCAACGCAAGTGAAGGGCTGCCAGTGAAGGGCTGCCAATCCCTTCACTTTGCACTTCCCCCTGCCGCGCGCTTCCGCCACTCTGTCCGCCATGCATGCTCGCAACGTCGGAGCCCTGGGTCTCGCCA
>CAYXFW010000088.1:5213-8605 GCA_964464305.1 uncultured Verrucomicrobiota bacterium | reverse complement strand
CAGCAGTGCGGTCGCCATGGCTTTCGCGATCATGATCCCCGTCCTTTCCCTCCGCGGCACGCGCGGGCGGATGCCCACCATGACGCACCAAACGCGGGACCCCGTCAATCCTTGTCCGCCGCGCCCGCAGGGCAAACGCATCTTCTGGTCGTGGATCTCGATGATGTCGCCTGGAGGGCCGCGCTCCGTCGCGGCCGTGTTCATGCGTGCTGCAGGTGTGAGCGCGTTGCCGGGGCAAACGCGTAGCCGAGGATTCGGGGCGCGCGGGTGCGGGTGGCGGCGGAGCAGGGCGCCCTGTAGGATGGCGGGCGAACGGGAGACGCGCATGAAGTTGTCGGCATGGATCATGGCGGTTGCGCTCGCGGTGGCGGCGGACGGGGTCCGGGCCGCGGAACCGCAGGAAGTCGCGATGGCGGAACGGTCGCGCGTGAGCGGGGGCGACGACGCCCGGCTTTGGCGGGCCATGGACAAGGCGCGGCGCGGGCAGCCCGTCACCGTCGCCGTGATCGGCGGATCGATCACGCAAGGGGCCCGGGCCACGAAACCGGAACTTCGCTACGGCGACCTCATCGCCGCGTGGTGGCGGCGCGCGTTCCCGGGCTCGACCGTCACGTTCGTCAACGCGGGCATCGGCGCCACGGGCTCGAACTTCGGGGCGCTACGGGCGGAGCGCGACCTGCTTTCGAAGAACCCGGACTTCGTCGTCGTCGAGTATGCCGTCAACGACAGCGGGACCGAACGGGCCGCGGAATCACTCGAGGGACTTGTCCGCCAGATCCTGAAGCGCCCCAACAGCCCCGCCGTCCTGCTGCTGTTCATGGTCAATCAGAAGGGCGGAAACGCGCAGGATTGGTTCATGAAGGTCGGCGGGCATTACCGCCTGCCGATGGTCAGCTACCGCGACGCGGTCTGGCCGGAAATCCAGGCCGATCGCCTCGCCTGGACCGACATCAGCCCGGACGAGGTTCACCCCAACGACCGCGGCCATGCGTGGGCGGCGGACTGGGTCGGCCGGGCCCTGCAGCATTCCCTGGACCGCATTCCCGCCGCCGCCGCCCTCCCGGAACCTCCGCCGGTTCCCGCTCCGCTGTTCTCGGACCTGTTCGAGAAGACCTCGCTGTTGGAGGCAGGGGGGATGACCCCGACGGTGAACGAGGGCTGGACCTACGACGCAAAGACGAAGGCGTGGACCGCCGAAAAGCCCGGCGCCGTCATCGAGTTCGAAATCGAAGGTCGCGCCATCTTCAGCATGCACTACGTTCTGCGCGCCGCCATGGGTCGCGCGCGCGTCACGGTGGACGGGACAGCCCCCAAGATCCTCGACGCATGGTTTTCGGGGACTTGGGGCGGATACCGGCAGACGAATGAGCTGGTGCGCGACCTGCCGCCCGGCCGGCACCGCGTGCGCTTCGAACTTCTGCCGGACAAGCACGCCGAGAGCGGCGGCCACGAGTTTCGCATTCTCGGTCTTGGCGCCGCAGGCCTCGCCAGCCCATCCGCCGCGGCACCGTCCGAACCGGCCAAGGTCAACCTGTTCGAATCCGGCATGGACGGGTTTGCGCTGTATCGCATTCCGGGCATCGTCGTGACGCCGAAAGGCGCCGTGCTCGCATATTGCGAGGCGCGTCGCAGCGACCGGAGCGACTGGGGCCCGATCGACATCGTCATGCGCCGCAGCGCGGACGGCGGAACGACCTGGACGCCGCCGCAGGCGGTCGTGCACGTGGAGGGCGACCTGCCCATGAACCCCGTCGCCGTCGCGCAGAAACTCGACAAGCCCGGCGAAAACACGGCGAACAACCCCGTCGCGATCGTCGATCGCGAAACCGGGGCCGTCCACTTCCTCTATTGCCTCGAGTACATGCGCTGCTTCGCGATGCGCAGCGACGACGAGGGCGTCACGTGGACGAAGCCCGTCGAGATCACGCCTGCCTTCGAGACGTTCCGCCGCGACTACGACTGGAAGGTGCTGGCCACCGGGCCCGGGCACGGCATCCAGCTCGAGCGCGGCCCGCACAAGGGCCGGCTGGTCGTGCCCGTGTGGCTCTCACTCGGCACCGGCGGCCACGCGCATCGGCCCTCGGTCGTGGCCACAATCGTCAGCGACGACCATGGCGCGACGTGGCGGCGCGGCGACATCGCCGTCGCCGATACGCCCCCTGTCCGCTGGCCGAACGAGACCGCCGTCGTCCAGCTCGCCGACGGTCGCGTGATGCTCAACGCGCGGAGCGAGTCCGACGCGCACCGGCGGATTGTCGTCACCAGCCCCGACGGCGCCACAGGTTGGTCCGCGCCACGTTTCGACGAGGCCCTGGTCGAGCCGATCTGCATGGGCGCCCTGATCCGCGCGGGCCTCGCGAAGGATGGCGGCCGCAACCGCATCGTGTTTTCCAATCCCGGCAATGTCGCGCGCCGCGACGGACGCGAAGCGCCGGGCAAACCGCGCGACCGCGTGAACCTGACCCTGCGGATGAGCGAGGACGAGGGCGCCACGTGGCCCTTTGCCCGGCGGATCGAGGAGGGATTCAGCGGCTACAGCGACCTTGCGGTCGCGCCGGACGGAACGATTCTCTGCTTCTACGAGCGCGGCTCGACCGACGGCGCCAGCATCTACAAGACCGGCCGTCTCACCGTCGCCCGCATCGATCCCGAATGGCTCGCCGCCGGCCGCCCCGGCACAAAACCACGGATGAACACGGATCAGCACTGATCGGAGCGAAGGTCCAGCGCCCCGTCGTCCATCGTTCACCCCCAAGTAGTCCATATGCGGCCCAACCCGCCCCCCTCGACGGCTGCCACCACACAAGGACCACTTCGGAAGGCGGCACAAAGCCTACTTCGAGGTTAACTCTGGTACTTGCAACGCCCGATCCCACGTGTGTATACGGAGAGCACAGCGAGGAAGGGACATGCGCATGAAGCGGGAACTTGGAGCAGGGGCTGGGCATTCCGTGAGGTAGGCAGAATAGTACTGTTGTGGTGAATGAGATGAAGACTGGAAGACTCTTGCTGTTGTGCTGGATTACACTTGGCCTGAAAGCGCTTCCGCACCTCTTGCTCCCGTTGCACTTTCGCGGTTTGACCTTTGCGGAGCAAATGCGCCATCACGAACTGATCTGGCGTGAACTCACGCGATGCTGGTGCATCCTCATGCCACTGCACCAGTGGACGCTTGTGCTGGTCCTGCTTATGGGCTTCCGCGTTCTTCAATACTTGAAGTCCAGCGGCAAATCGCAACATGTTGTCAAGGTCTCTCTCATGGCCCTCCCTCTTGTTCTGGCCCTCGGTATCGCAGTGTATGAGTTCAAGACGTTTTCATTCCTGATGGAGGACATGGACCCTTTCAGGAGACGGATGTCCTCAGCGGAGTACTTGCGAGACCTTGATCGAGG
>CAYXFW010000088.1:0-5203 GCA_964464305.1 uncultured Verrucomicrobiota bacterium | reverse complement strand
GGCGAAACACAGACACCACAACAAGGCGGTGGAACGGTACGGTGACCCGCTACGCGGCTCACCGACGTTCACCACCACGTTCTGTCTAAGAAATCATGGAGCCTGCAACAACAGAAGTCACCACGCTGTGGGATCTACTCGCACAGCCCTCGATGAGCTTGCATCTACCACGCTTTGCTCTGTTCCTGGTCGCTGCGATTATTCTGGAGGGCATTGCCTCAAAGAGGAGAGTCTGCCCGAGGTGCTCGTTTTCCACTCTGATTCTCTTGCTCTCCACGGGAATCTGCGGGAACATCATGCTCTATCACATGATGACGAGTACCTTTCACGAAGGAGACCGAGTATCACTGCCGATTTGGTACTACCCAGCGATAGCTCTGTTCATTATCGGTCTATCGATCATATTCGCGGGTGGAGTACGCGAACTCGTCAGAGAACGGCTGCTTGCCAATTGGATAATCAGATGTCTGGTGTTCGCGGTGACAGTCTACTTTGCGATCACGACAGCGATAACACCAACGAGAGTTAATAGGTCTCTTGAGCAATGGGAGAGCAAGAGACAGAAACAACTAAGGACTCTCACGGCTCGCGGTAGCGAGCCGTGAAAGCCCCGTCTTCGCCCTTCGGGCTACGCCGAGGCGCGGCTGTGTTGAACTGAGCCTGCTGCGCGCCCGCCGGGATGGCGGGCGTTTGCGTTACGCGCGCGATAATTCCAACGAAACAAGAGGACATTTCCACGGAGTCCAAACCGGGGACATTTCCAAAGGGCTTTGACAGAGGGGACGATCCCGTTGTCACGGAAAAGGCAAAATGGTATTTTGACGCTGCGAAGAAGGAACACACAGTCACACGCCGCATGTCGGACACCCGACGGGCCAGAACCTGACAATATTCGCAACAAGCGGGCGTCTGGAAGAACCAAGGACTTGGCAGACGCAGAAGCCTTGGAGGAGTTGAAGGACTCCGAACCAGAGGGTCCAGCCGCCAGAGGTGCGCCGGGTCAGCGCGCGATCAAGCCACGGACGCTCTCGCGAATCGCGGCGCCGAGGATTTCGTAGCCGGCCGGATTGACGTGGACGCCGTCCGCGAAGAGCTTCACGTTGGGCGTGCCGTCCGGGTTGCGGAGTTGGTCGCCGAGGTCGCGCAGGGCGATCCAGGGGATTCCCGAGAGCCGGTCGATCAGGAGGCGGTTGACCTTGTCCGTGATCACGGGCCGCGGGCCTTTCTCGTCCTTTCGTGCCAGGATCCCGAACAGGAGGATCTTCGCATCGGGCTGCTTCGCGTGAGCGGCGGCGCAGACGGCCTCGATGCCGGCGGCGATTTCCTCGGGCGTGTTGATTCCGGTGTTGTTGGTTCCGATCTTGATGACGATCGCCTTCGGGGCGATGCCGTCGAGCTCGCCGTGATCGATGCGCCAGAGGACGTTCTCGGTGCGGTCCCAGCCGTACCCCAGGTTCGTGACCTTGAGCCCGGCGAAGCAGTTCGACCACGCCTGCGGCGCCCAGGCCATGGGGGCTTTGGGTTCGCCGCCCCAGTAATGGATGATCGAGTCGCCGATGATCACGACGTCCGGTTTCACCTCGCGGTGGCGCGCGAGGATCTCCTCGTGGCGCGCCTGCCAGTTGTAGATCGCGCGATCGCGGTCCTGGGTGACCGGCGTTGTCGTCGGGAGGCCTGCGGCGCGCTTCGGCGCCTCGGGGGAGGGCAGTTCCATCAAGCCGTCGACGGCCGCCGCCGGCCAGCCGGCGGCGAAGGCCGCCGGGGCCGCGCCGCCGGCACTCCAGCGTAGCCAGCCCGGCAGGCGCGAGCCTGCGGCGGGCAGGGCAACAAAGAACAGCTCCCGGTTTCCGCGCCAGGCGGGCAGCGTGCGCGATTTGGCGCCGCGGCCGGGCGAGACGACCTCCAGCGCGCCGGTCGCGAGATCGAGAACGGCAATGGAATCGGATCCGCTCTCGGCGATGGCGATGCGCGCGCCATCCGGGCTGACCGCAAACGCGCCGAGGTCGGCCGGCAACGCGGCGGCGCCCACGGCGACAGAGACGGGCCCGGCATTCGTTCCGCCGCCGCCGGCAACGTAGAACCGGGCCGCGCCCGCGACCTCGGCGGACGGCAGGGTCATCGGCACCCCGGCGAAGAGCACGCGGCCGTCGGGGAGGCAGCGTACGCGCGGAAGGAAGGCGAACCCGGACATCGCCAACGGCGCGCCGGCTCCCGTGGCCGGCGTCCCGTTGGAGACGGCCACGGCGCAGCGCTGGATGTGCGCCAGATTGATGCCGGAGGTCTCCCATTCCTTGGCGAGGCGGACGGCGAAGACGAGCGCCCGGCCGTCAGGTGTCCAGTCGTAGCTGCCCGTGACGCGTTCCGCGATCGTCACGCGACCGGTGCCGCCGTCGAGCGGAGCCACCGTCAGGACGTCGTCGCGCAGAAACGCGAGTACCGGGCCGGAGGGCGACGGGCGGGGTTCGGCCAGCTTTCGGAGGGACCGTGCAATCACAAGCGGCGGGCCTGCGGGCCGGTCGCCGTCCAGGCGGATCACGCCGATCTCGCGGACCACGGCCCGCCCGGCCTCCCGCAGCTTCTCCGCCGCCTCGGCACGGACGGCCGCCGGTTCGATGGAGTTCAGCAGTTCGGTCCAGGCCTGCGGATGTACATCATGCAGGCAGAGCACGGACGCCTCCCACGGAAGATCGCCCACATTCAGCGGTTCGAAGACCTTCGAAGACAGGGCGTCGAAGTCATTGCTGACGGCGGCGAGGGCGGATTTCAACAGTCCGGGCAGCGAGCCGGCAACAACCTCGACGGGTACGGTCTCATCCGAAGGCACGAGCCGCCGCACCTCGGCCCAGTTGGTCACGGCCCACTCGCGAAGCAGGACGAGGCCGCGGCCATCCGGCAGCCAGGCGGCGTGGGTGACGTCGGAGGCGATGGGGGCGGACAGGACGCCGTTCGTGTCTGCCAGGCACAAGCCGGACGGCAGTTCCACGGCCGCCCGCGAACCGTCGGGCGACCAGACCATCCGTTCCTCGACGGTGCAGCCGGCAGCGAGGGCGAGTGCAACCATCAGGAGGGCTGCGGGGATTCTGGCTCTTTGGGGCGATTGCATGGGTGTCATGTGTTTCGGCCGCGGGGGAACGCGGCCCTCCGGGTTGTCGGAATGGAACTACTGCTCACGGGTTTCGGGCGAGGGTGTAAGTGCCGCTGCGGGTGTCGTAGGCGACCTGGTAGCGGGCCCAGGGTCCGCCTGCGCGGGCGGCCGGGGCGGCCGGTGCGGCGACGGTTTGCGGGGACCGCGTTCCGGCGCCGGGATCGCTTGTGTAACGGCCGAGGCCCACTCCGGCCCCGAGAACCAGCAGGGCCGCGGCGGCACGGGCGAACCACGGCGAGCGAAAGACGGGCGTCGCGGGGTTCAGGTGCGGAACGGGGGCGAGGTCCGGGGAACGGCGCACGGCATCGCGCGTGGCGCGGACCGCATCCGCCATCGCCTCGGCCGGACCGCGGGCATCGGGGCAAAGACGCAGGTAGGCGTCGAGGAGATCGGCCGCCTCGGGCGACAGCTCACCGAGTTCGCGGTCCACCACCAGTGCATCGAGGGCTTCAGGCTTCATCGTCATGACTCCCATCGGACGCGGACTCCTCCAGCGCGAGCCGGGCGCGCAGGATCCGCATGGCGTTGTGCAATCTCGAACGGACCGTCCCCACCGGCACACCGAGCGCCTCGGCGATCTCGGCGTAGGAAAGGTCGTGCTGGAACCGGAGGTCGAGGATCTCGCGCTGCAGGTGCGGCAGGCCCGCGATGACTTCGCGGGCGGCGGCCAGCCGCGGGTCCGGCTCGGCGGCCGCGACGAGGTCCAGCGCCTCGCCGTCCGCCGCGGGCGGGTCCGCGCGACGCCACGCATCGGCGCTGACGTGGCGCGCGATTCCGAACACGTAGGCGCGCGGCGAGCGGGCCTCGCGGAGCCGGTCCGCCCGCCGCATCAGCCGCAGGAACGTCTCGTGGAGCAGGTCCTCCACCCCGTGGGCCGTGCGGTGGCGCCGCTGAAAATAGCCGGCCAGCGCCTCCCGGGTTTCCCGGTACAGGCGGTCCACGCCGTCCGCTGATCCTGACAGTTCCATCTTCGTCCATCATCCGCAGCGAGAGGCACCACGGATCTCACGGATTCCACGGATGAGCAGAGAGCCGACCCGCGGAACCTTCGTCTCATCCGTTCAATCCGTGCAATCCGTGGTGATCTCCTCAGTCCTTCGCCCGCGTGAAGACCATGGGCTCGCGGTAGAAGTTCTCGATGCCCTTGCCGGCTTCGAGGGCCTTGGCGAGTTCGTCCGTGGTCGCGGACGAGCCCCCGATCTTGTCGCTGTTGACGATGCGCACCGTGAGCTTGTCGCCCGCGATGGCGTACGCGGCGAGTTGGAACACCTTCTTCTCGTCTGGCACGTTGCCCTTGCCCGTGCCGATCCACTGCAACTGGATGAGGGAGAGCCCGGCGCCGCGTGCCGCCCAGGCGCGCGCGTACATGGCATCCTTCGACGTGGCCGGGTAGGCCACCAGAAGTTCCTGCCGGCCCAGCGGAAGCACGACCAGGTTCTCGGTCTGCCCGCTCTGCGTCCGTTGCCACAGGCCCACGAGGGCGGCATCGGCCTCGCCGGCCGGACCCTTGGCCAGCGGAACCGTGTAGTCGCATCCGGCCAGCGCCGCACAGGCGGCCACAATCATCAGCTTCTTCATCGTCCGACTCCTTCCGGTTTTCGGGGGCCGCGCCCGAACCGGCCCGGTCCGCCCGTCACACTCTACGTCGCTCCGGTCGCCGGAAAGGTTCACTTCCCGATGCCGCAAGCCGGCCGCGACCGTCCGGCGCCGCGATGCGCTATGCCGGACAAGACGGTCGCGGCGGATCAATCCCGGTGGGCGAATATCTGTAGCCGGGACCGGTGGTCCCGGTAGACCCTGCGTGCCGGGGGATTCCGTCACCGTACCTCCCACCGCTCTCCGAAGAACCCGGCGGCGACGATGGCACCGGGCGCACGGGGCGTGACGGGGGTCCGGATGTCGACCACGGCCCAGTCGGGCAGCTTCGGCGTCTGGCGCGCATTGTTGAGGTAGTCGTACTCGCGCCACGTGAACCCGCTGTTGATCACCACGTAGCGCTTCGGATTCAGGGGGTTCGGATACACGAGCACCGGCACGTGGCTGTCGGACGGGTAGGTG
>CAYXFW010000087.1:0-8646 GCA_964464305.1 uncultured Verrucomicrobiota bacterium | reverse complement strand
GCGGCGGTCTCGGTCGGCCTGGGCCGCGCCGGTTGGCGGACGGCCAGCCTGGCGGGGATGCTGCTCTCGGCGGGCGGCCTGGCGGCGGTCATTCTCTGGACGGCATGGGCCCGCCGGCCGCGGAGGACCCCGCCGTGCGCGTGACCGACCGCATCCGCGAGCGCCTGGCGCAGCTTCCCGACAAGCCCGGCGTGTACGTCATGCGCGACCGCGCCGGCACCGTCATCTACGTCGGCAAGGCGCGCTCGCTCCGGCGCCGGGTGCAATCCTATTTCCGGGCGAGCACGCTGCGCCGGCCGGATCCGAAACTCCTCAGCCTGGTCCATTCCGTGCACGATCTCGAGGTGATGGTCCTGCGGACCGAGGCCGAGGCGATGCTCGTCGAGGGGCAGTTCATCAAGGACTACCGGCCCCGCTACAACGTGTCGTTCAAGGACGACAAGCGCTTCCTGCTGCTGAGGATCGACCCGGCCGAGCCCGTTCCGCGTTTCACCCTCTGCCGCATCCGCCGCGACGACGGCGCGCTGTGGTTCGGACCCTACGCCGCCGCCGCCGTCGCACGGGCCGCACTGGAGTTCCTCGACAAGCGGTTCGGGCTCCGCCGCTGCCGGCCCCGGCAGCCGGGGGAAAAGGACCACCGGCATTGCATCGACGATGTCGTCCGGTTCTGCAGCGCGCCCTGCATCGGCCGCGTCACGCCGGAGCAGTACCGCGAGCGCGTGGAGGCCGCCTGCGCCTTCCTGCGCGGCGAAAGCCCCGGCATCCTCAAGGACCTGCGCGAGGAGATGCTCCGCGCCTCGGCGGAGACGAACTTCGAACGCGCCGCCGCGCTGCGCGACTGGCTGGGACTGCTGCACCGCGCGATCCGCCAGCGGGCCCTCGCGGAACGCTCGCTCGACACCCGCGAAGCGTCGTCGCGCGCCGGCGTCGAGGCGCTCGGCGCCGCGCTGGGCCTTCCCGTGCCGCCGCGCGTGATCGAGTGCTACGACATCTCGAACATCGGCGGCACGCTCGCCGTCGGCAGCCTCGTGTGCGCGGTCGACGGCGTCCCGCGGCGCGGCCGCTACCGCCTGTTCCGCATCCGCACCGTCGAAGGCAGCGACGACCCGGCCATGATGGGGGAGGTTCTTCGCCGCCGCTTCGCCCGCGTGGGCGAACCCGGCTGGGCCGCGCCGGACATGGTCCTCGTCGACGGCGGCCTCACGCAGCTCCGCGCCGCGCGTCAGGCGCTCGCCGGGCTCGGGCTTTCCGCGCTGCCCACCGCGGGCCTCGCCAAGAAGTTCGAGGAGATCCACTGGGGTCCCGACCGTGCCGAGCGCGTCCTTGCGCTGCCGATGGACTCGCCCGCACTGACCGTGCTCCGCGCCCTGCGCGACGAGGCGCACCGCTTCGCCCTGACCTACCATCGGCGCCTGCGCGCCCAACGGCTGCGGGAGTCCGTGCTGGACGACATCGAAGGGGTGGGGGAGAAGCGTAAGACGGCGCTGCTCCGGCAATTCGGATCGGTGCTTCGCCTGCGCCGCGCGCCGGTGGACGCGATCGCCGCTGTCGCCGGCATCGGACACGCCCTGGCCGCCCGTATCGCCGCGGCCCTTGGCGGGTCGGGTCCGGACGGTTCGGACAGGAAAGCCACGCGCGCCGTTGGCGCCGGGGAGCCTCCCGTTGTTACGACCGAACGCGAAGGGAACGTGCCATGAGAACACCGGTGGATGGTTCGCGGATCGCCCCAACCTTGCGCCGCGCCGGGCTTCCGGCGCTGGCGCTTCTGCTCGCGGTCGCGGGGTCGCCTCCGGCGGACGGGGCCCGTCAACGACCCGCTGTACGTCCGGGCGCTGGTTCTGCGTCATGGCACGACGACCGCTGCCATGGTCTCGGTCGACGCGGTCGCGATCGGGGAAATCGGGCGCATCGGGAACGACTATCTGCCCACCGTGCGTGCGAGGCTCCAGTCGGAACTCGGGATCCCGCCGGAGGGTGTCCTGGTCAACGCCAGCCATTGCCACGGCGTCGTGTGCAAGGACATCGCGGAGCGAACCGTCGCCGCGGTGAAGCAGGCCTCGCAGTCGCTGGTTCCCGTGCATGCCGGCGCCGGCTCCGGGCACGAGGACCGGATCATGGAGAACCGGCGGTTCAAGCTGCGGAACGGTCGCGAGGCGGACGAGCGGCGCGCCTACGCGATGCCGCCGGACGAGGACGTCGTGGGGACCGGTCCGGTGGATCCCGAGATCGGCGTCCTGCGGCTCGATCTGACCAACGGGCGTCCCCTAGCGGCGGTGTACAACTTCGCGTGCCATCCCATCATGGGCGTTCCGAGCGGGGGCAACACGGCGGACCTCACAGGCTTCGCCTCGCGGACGATCGAGGAGAACTTGGGCGGGGGCGCGGTGGCCCTGTTCCTGCAGGGCTGCGGGGGGGACATCAATCCGGTGGGCTACAAGGACGCCTCCCGGCCTCACGATGCGGCGCCGCTGGGCCACAGGCTGGGCCTGTCCGCCCTGCGCGCGCTGCGGGCCGCTGCGCCGCGCCCCGGCGCCGGCCTGACGGTGATCCGGGATTCGGTCGCGCTGCCCCGGGCGGACACCGCCCGCCGCATCGCGGCCCTCGAGGCCGAACGGATGCGGCTCGTCGACTCCCTGAAGGGGACCAGTCTCAACCTGAAGAACTTCATCCCGCTGTTCGTGAAGTACCGCGTTTCCGGCGATTTCCCGTCCGCCGATTCCCACCGCTACCTGCACGAGCGGGCGATGGGGCGGAGCGATCTCGCCGTTCTCGACGACGAGAACCGGCGGAACCTGGAGCAGTACATCGGCAACATCCTGACGATGGAGGAACTGACGCGGATCCAGACGACGCTCGCGCAGCTTCGTACGCACCAGATCGCGAACGCGGCCGCCGTGAAACCGGTGATCGACGCCGAAATGCTCGGGCTTCGGGTCGGCGATTTCGTGTTGCTCACATTCCCCGGCGAGCTCTCCGTGCAAGTCGGGTTGAACGTCAAGAAGCGGTCGCCGCACAAACTGACCTTCGTCGCCGGCTATTCCAACGGCTACCTCTACTACGCGCCGACGGCGGCCCAGCTTGCCAACCCCGGGGCGGCGCAGGAGGACTGCGATTGCGTTTTTGCGCCCGAATGGCAACGCATCTTCGAGACGAAGGCCGCGGAGATGCTGAAGAGACTGTAGGCGTGCGGGATCAGCGTCGCCCGGTGGTCTCGATGCCGGTCACCTTGCCGTCGCGGAACTCGATCCGGGCGGCCTCGCGCTCGCGCCAGTAGGTCCGGTCCACCCACGCGATATCCGGGTAGGCGCGCAGATGCCCGCGGCCGCTCCGCCCGTAGTACGTCACCGGGACCATGTCCGTGTAGGTCTCCGGATCGTGTGTGGTGTACACCCAGACGGTCGTCGTGGAGGCCTGGGTCTGGCGCATCATGACCCGGGTCGGCGTGCCGAGCGCGACGCGGACCATGTCCTCCGTGAACCCGATTTCCACGCGCTCCTGGCGGACCTTCTCCTGCACGTCCGGCGGAAACGACGCAAAGATCCCGGGATTCGCCCGGATCCGGCTGTCCACGGTCGTTGCGCACCCGGCCGCCCCCAGCACAACCGCCGCGCCCAAGCATCATCTTCATGTCCCAAGTATACCACGCCCCGCCAGGTCCGTCATGGAGCCCGCCTGTCTTTCAGGTTTCACGTCTCATCCCTTTCCGTCAGGCAAGCACGCAACGGCTGCCCGGACGAAACCACTGATGAACACTGATTGACACGGATGCGGGCGCAGAGCGGAGCGCAAAGAGCCGAGGGCGGAACGCAGGCAACATTGGCTCATCATTCTTCACGCCGGCCTTCCTCGTTCCTCGTGTCGCGCTTTCAGGTTTCAGCCCTCATCCTCCTCCGGAGGAAGGACGAAACCAAAACCCCGAAGCACGAAACAAATTCGAAACCCCAATCGGCAAGGCACTTAGTGGTTCACAGTCATGTGCCGTCCTTCCATTTCCTGCACGGTCTTTGGAGGGATTGGAAGACCACGAATGTTGATGTGCATTAGTCGGTGCAAGAACCGCAAGCTCTTTAAGTTGGCTACTTGTGTGTCGCTGAGATCGAGCCACTCAAGTCCGGAGAGCGACTTCAGCGGCTCGATATCTGATACGCGCGTGCTCTCCAGGTCTAGTGCCCTAACCGCCGTCAAGCGGCTGAGCGGACGCACATCTTCCACTAGTGTTCCGCCCGCGTAGATGCACTCGAGCTGCGTCAGTCCCTCCAATGCCCCTAACGAAGTAATTGGTAGCCCAGAAAGATACAGCCAGCGTAGCTCCGGGAAGTTCACAAGCGGAGACAGATCTTTCACTGACATACCATCTAGATTCAGGCGCCATATCCCTCCACTCGCGTGCTCACGTAGCGGATCGAGAGATGTGACTTGCCGTGCAACGCTTGCCAGCAGAGGCTTTCCAGAGAGAAAGATCTTGCGATACTCGCTAATCTCTAAGGGGTTTATCGACTGCGCCAGCTCGCTCCTGACCGTTGGGTCTGACGATGCAAGATACTGCCGAATCTCGCTCTCTGCACCCTTGGTTCCAATCAGTCGCAAGGACCGAAGGCACATTGACAAGACCTCCGGTCGTTCGGTTGCATCATATCGCAAATACTCGATGGCCGAGTCGCCCAGCTCAGACAACTGTCGCGCCTCGTCCATTGTCGCTGGGGGAAAGAGCGATCGTTGAATGGCGTCACACTCCTTGGCAAGCCGAGTATCCTCAAAATAGAGTGCTTCGTTCTTCGCACGCACAGACAAAAATGCCCACTTCCGCTTCTCGGGCTCGAGTTTCTCGCGCCGCAACGCTTCGATCAGTCGTTTCACAACGTTCACGGCAAATCGTGGGCGCGGCGAGGCAACCGAGAATAGGAGTGCATTCTGCCAATTGCTCTCGAGTGCATGTCGAGACAGAAGGCCGTAGTCATTGTTCGTAACAAACTGCCGTGCCGCTAGGAACTCCTTAAGCGTATTATGCAAGAAGTCAAGCTCGTTGTCAGACATCTTGCGCAGAAGACCGCTTCGCTCCAAGAAGCTCGCCAAGACTTCTCTCGCCTCCGCCTTATCCATGCTGCTGAAGCTTAATAGGACTCTCGCGACTATGTCCTTCGCCTCCACAAGCTCCATGCCTGACAGCCCATTCTTGATCATATGATAGGCAAGCATCTCCGCGATAGCTGATCGTTGATGCAACGACAGTTTCCAGTACACCACGCCGGCATCATTGTGACTTGGGTCTCGCGCTCCTGAAAGACCACTGAGGGCATCGCGCTCTAGGAGGGTGTCGCAGAGCGCTTCGCAGAGTTCGTACTGACTGGAGGGCAAGGCGCGATTCCGATCACGATTGAGGGCGCAGATCATTGCTGCTAGGAGCGGGTTTGCAGCGAGGCTTCCAAGCCGCGGCATCTCGGCGAAATGCCGGTTCAGCTCCTCAGCCATAGCCTCAGGATCTTCTGCCTTCTTTCCGAGGTTTTCCAATTCACTTGCAATCGACAGATGCCACCGCTTTACGAAGGTCTCGCGGTCGGAGACCGTCATCGGGTTGATATCGGCAAATCTGGGACGAAGTTGGATCAGCCAATCGGAATCAATGGATTCAGGCCGCGTGGTTGTGACAATCTGGACATCAGGATACGCTGCAGCGAATGCGGTGATCCCGCGAGCTAGTGCCCTGCGACAGGGGGGTGGCACTTCATCGATACCATCCAGCAGGACCAGTGCCCGCCCCTGTGTTAGGACGTCACGAACCCATCCTTCGGGTGGCGATCCAAGGGTACGGATAGCTTCTCTCGGAAACTCCTCGATTGGCGGCAATATCCCTGTGGGGCTGTTTCGGAGGAGAATCAGGAACGGGACCCGCCGATTCCATGCAAGACCTTCATGGCTGCTGCGCACATTCCTTGTGCGGAAACGATTCAGATTCCCAAGTCGAGGTTCATACTTCAGAAGGGTTTCAAGCCCCTTCTCAGTGAGCCGACCGGGACTCAAGTTGCGGAGACACCCATCTACTGCCGATCCAGCTTCCGTCATGCCTGGATATCGCGCAATCTCACTCAGGGCACTTTCAATGATCACTCGTTCGGTCATTTCATCGTCGGTCCCGTCCCGTTCCATCTTCTTGAGAAACGCGCGGAACCTATCTTGATGTAGTGCATTGTTTGGTGCATTGGCCGCCGCTTGAAGTGCGATCCAGCGAAGGAGTGTACTCTTTCCGCTGCCCGCTGGCCCCCTTATGATGAGCACTGTGGCCTCGGTCGGAAGAGTGTCTAGAAGTGCTGTGGCATCAAGCGTCCTGTGTGCTACCGCTTCATGTAGATTCAGGGTGATGAATGCAACTGACAGCATCTGACGGCGTGATTCGTCGGTGAGTTGCGCGCCAAAGAGCTCCAGGTAGTTCAGAGTGCGAAGAATCGACAACCTGTAGTTCGCCTCATAGTTTCTGGCCTTGTCCGGGCTCCGTATCAGACCCTCAAGCCGAGTAACAGCATCTAGAACTGAATCGACGCGCTTGCCAAGCGCCGTGAGTCGCAAAAGGCTCTGCTCTACATGTTCGCGGCCAAAGTGCGGCAGTGACTCACAGACTTGAACCAGGTATGTGATGGTTTCGCGTAGGCCGCGGTAGTAGAGGGCGTTCTCTGCTTCAGAGAACTGGCCTTGTGGCGACGGGTGACTCGCGGCGATGGAACGATATATGGTCTGACAATCGAGGTCGTTTGCGAGAAAGTGTTTGGTGGTTGCGGAGTGCTTGAGCGCCTCCGCTATCTGAAGAGTCACAGCCTTTAGTGAGCCTTGATCGAGATTTTTCGCGTTCTCAAACAACGGCAAAATCCGTCTGATTATGCTCTCTGCCAGTGCGGTGAACTCGCGTTCTATCTGCTTCTGAGAGAACTCGTCATCAACGCTGCGGGCGGCAATGGTGAGCAAACCGCCGGCTACTGTGGCGGCAGGTTCGCCCAGATAGGACTTGACTAGGACCTTCGCGAGTGGGATGGCCAGCGAGTCAATGATGTATCGGCGTAGGGTTGTTCTCTTGCGCATCGCACCCCTCCTCGTGTCTTCTTGACTGAAAACCGCTCGCATTGCGGCGGTGGCACATCCCTACTGGCACCGGCCTTACCCGCCGATCTCATTGCGGCGAGGCTACCAGAACGTAGTCGGGACGACAAGAACGAGATCGAACCGCTCTGGGCAACTGGGCAACCGCGCCCACCGGAGGATCGCACCAAGGAGAAAGGTCAACCGCCGCCGCCCGTCTCTGCCGCGCAGCGGCTTGGTTCAACCAGAGCGTGGACCGTACGGCTCACCCGCGGCGGGTTCGCCGTCCGGTCATGCGTGACGTTGAACGGAACCGTTTCGCGGAGGAACTGCGAGGCGGTTTCTGCGTTTTGAGAGGGATCGACTGACTCGAGCGGAGCCTATTTGGGTTCGGCGGCCGGGAGATAGACGGCGATGTGTCCCTCCTGCGAGCCCAGGCGGAAGCGTCTTTCCCGGTGCGTGATCTCCGGTTGGATGTTCTTCCGGTTCGACCGATCGAGCGTGACGATCGCGTCCGGGCGGAAGCTCCGGAAGGGGTCCTGTTCGCACTTCACCTTCGAGTGGTCCGTGACGTTCACACTCAGGAAGCGCACGCGGGGATGATCCTCTCTCAGAAGGACCATCATCGGGTAGGCCCAGTCGGCGCCGACAAAACCGACGGCGTCCACCGGCTTGTTCTTCAGAAACGCCTGCGCGTTCAGGAACGGTTCCTTGAGAACGTGCGGGGACCAGAAGAAGCGCTCGTTTCGGCTCATGGAAAGCATGGCCCGATCGCCGAACAGCGGCCGCTCACACGAGAAGAGGAGCAGGGGTACCGCCAGTGCGGTCAGGACGAGCATGACCGCCGCGCGCCACCCTGCGCCCATCCGGCTGTCTTTCGAGTCGAACAACGCCGCGGCAACCAAGGGGGCCGAACAGACAAAGAAGGACATGTGGAGACGACTGTGCCAGGGCTGCCACCGCAGATAGCCGCAGAACAGACAGAAGCCGGCCACGCAGCAGACCGCATAGGCCAGCAGGCCCTCCCTCTTGCGCAGGCTCCTCCGGCCGATCACGATGCCCAAGGCGAGGAGGATGAGCAGAAAATGAACCGGGTTCGAGACGCCCTCATCGCTGCGATAGTTTCTCCGCGCCTTCTCGTCCTTGAGCACGAGCCTGTTCATGTGAGACCTGAACGTGAGATTCAGGAAGGTGGTGCGCCGATCGTTGACATCGAACCCCATGAGTTCATGGAGTCGCACCACGGCGTCTTCGACGGCCAGATTGACCCTCAGCGAAAGCGTCATCTGAAAGTGCGTTGCCGTGTTGCGGATCAGGTTCGACAGAAGTGCCTTGGGGGTGAACGTGTCATTCGTGCATTTGTCGGTGATGCCCTTGTCCCGATCGACGATCTCGACGACGGTTCCCAGCGGATTCCCGCAAAGATCCTGGCATCGGAGATAGTGTCCGGCGTTCATGAGCAACGTGAGCGCGGCGCAGGCGGCGAGCGGTGCCGCCGCCGCGAACCGGCGGCGTCGGATTTCCCGCACCACGAACCACACCAGGAAGGGTGCTCCGTAGAGGTAGGTGGTCCCCTTCGTA
>CAYXFW010000086.1:4352-8654 GCA_964464305.1 uncultured Verrucomicrobiota bacterium | reverse complement strand
GGTGCCGCCGGTCATAGTAGTCGCGGATATCGGCTTCTGTCGTCATGACTCACACCCTCGCCAGGGCCCGGCCCAGCACGTCCTTATAGCATGTCGATCCCAGCGGACTGGAGAACTCCCGCAGCCGCCCCGAATAGGCCTTGAACGGCTCCCGGTCGCCGTCCAGCACCTGCGCAAGCCGCTGCTTCAACTCCGCCGGACTTCCCACGGTATTCGGAAACTCCGGCAGGATCATATGGCGCAGATGCTCGTTCCTCAAGGCCAAGGCAAGGTCCTGATGCCGCGGGAAACGGGTGGGATAATTGAAGTTCAACTGGAGGATCGGCGTGTCGGTGAACGCAGCCTCCAGCCCGATGGTCGAGCCGAAGTTGATGAAACAGACGGCCTGCTGAATCTGCACCATCCGCTCGCGAATGACCTCCGCCGTGATCAGGATCCGCCCCTGCTCGACCGTCCCGAAATCGAGCATCTCGATTCCCTTCACATTCCGCAGGGGCGTGTAGCCGTCGATGCTCTTTCGAAACGGGTAGGGCCGCACGCAAAGCTTCATGCCGGGACGCAACTCGTCCAGGAGCTTCCGGATGTTCAGGATGATCCCGACCTCCTGCTCCAGGCGGAAGTCGGTGCCCGACGCACAGGCATACAGCACGTAGGGTTCGGCCGGCGCCGGGATCGACCGAAAGTCCGTCTCGAAAAGGTAGTCGAACTGCGCGGGGCCGACGATCTCGATCCGGTCTTCCGGCACGTCATGCCAACGATGGACGTCCTCGCGATTGGACTCGTTCCACACGAGGTAGCGGTCCGCGTCGGACAGGAACTCGTTGTCCTTGACTGGATTATCCCAACTGTAGATCCAGTTCACGATCTTCAATCCCGCCCGCTTCGCTTCGAAGATGATGCGCTTGTCCATCACCGACACGGGCATGTAGACGAGGACGTCGAACTCCTTGAGCAAGTCGGCGTGGATCGCCGAATTCCGGTAGAGCCAGCCGAACGCCTGGGCGTAACTGTAGAAACGCAGACCCAGCGCGTGGGCGATCCGTCGGAGGAGCAGCATCGCCCGCAGGAGCGGCGGCGCCGCGCGCTCCAGCACTCGATGGCGTTGCTGCACCACGTGGGTCTGCAACTCACGGGCGAAGAACATCACGGCCGCCGTGAGAAGCCCCCTCTTCAGAGGGATCCACGGAATCAGGTGCACAGGGATCTCGTCGCCCAGCGCCTTCACGGTCAGCGGATCGTGCGTGACCACCTCGAACCGGACATAGCGGCGCAGGAAGAGAAGGATTTCCTTCTTCTCATGCCTCCAGCCGTCGTCGACGAGGAACAGGAACCGCTTATTTGATGGTTCACCCATGAAGGTTCTCAGGCTATCATGGATGTTTTGAGGCTAGAAGGCCAATGTGGGGAACGTCATGAACCGGTCCGACAGGGATGAACCGGAGGCCCCGGCCGCGGGCTGGGCCCTCGCGATGCGGGCGGCGGATTTCGCCGCGCGCGCGCACCGCACCGACCGCCGCCGCGGGGATGCCGACTCGCCCTACATGAACCACGTCCTCGAAGTCGCCGCCCTGCTGGCCGAGACGACCGGCGGACGCGATCCCCTTCTCGTCACGGCCGCCCTGCTTCACGACCTGCCGGCGCGGACGAAGATCCCGCGCGACGCGATCGAGCGCGAGTTCGGCCGCGAGGCCGTTGCGGTCGTCTACGAGGCGCACATGGAACGCGGTGGCGACCGCGACGAGCGCCGCCGCGCGGAGATCGAACAGGCGCCGCGGATGTCGCCGCGCGCGCGCCAGCTCAAGCTCGCCGACAAGACCAGCAGCCTCCGCGGCCTGCAGACGGCCCCACCCCCCGGTTGGGGCCCGGCGGAGGCCCTGCACTACCTCGATTGGGCGGAGGACGTCGCGGCCGGCTGCGCGGGTGCGAATCCGGCGCTGGACCAAGCCTTCGCCGACACCGCGGCCGCGTGCCGCGCCCACTGGAGCGGCCCCGATGCACACCCCGCCGGATGACGGCCTCGCCGAACTGGCCCGCGTCCTCGAGCTGGAGTATCCGGACATCGCCCCGGTCGGCGCGCTTGCCCCGTTGAACGTCCCCCTCGTCTCCAGCCGTATCTACACGATCGAGACGCGCCGCAGCACGCTCTGCGCCAAGATCCCGGAGTACACGCGGCGGATCGGCCAGCCCGACACCGAACTCCGCGCCGAATGGGATCTCATCCTCGACCTGCAGAACCGTCTGCGCGACCGCGGCGTCCCCGTGGAAGAGATTCTGCACAGCCGCACCGGCGGACTCGCCATCGAACATGGGGGCCGGCTTTGCCGGGTCGTCCGCCACTACTCCAGCCGGCCGTTCGCCGGAAGCGATGCCGACCTTCGCGACGCCGGCCGCGCCCTCGGCTCGTTCCACGCCGCGGGCCGGGCCGTGCTGGACGGCGATCCCGCGCTGGATGCCGCCGTGCGCGCGCGCCTGGTCCGCGACATGCCCCTTCCTGATTCCCTGGAGGTTTGGCCGGAGCTGAAGGAAGGGCTTCGCCGCGCGGACCTTCCCGACCGCCACCCCGTATGCCGCGATCTCGCCGCGGAGTTCGCGGAGATCCGCCGCGCCGTCGACGGACGGATCGATCCGCTCTGCGGGTGGGCGAAGGCGCGGCTGCGCGACCTGCCCGCCACGCCGGCCGGCCTCGGTCACTACGATTACCACCCCGCCAACGTCCTCTTCCGGCCCTCGGAACCGCCCGTCATCCTGGACCTGGAACAGGTCGCCACCGGCCCGCTCGTGAAATGCGCCGCGCTCGGCGTCACGCGATTCGCCATGGAGGCGTGCCGGCTCGCACCCGGACGCGACGAGCGCGACGCCGCCGCGACATTCCTGGACGGCTGGCGCGCGGCATTCCCGGTGGACGATGCCGTCGTCGCGCAGATCCCCGACTGGATCCGCCTGTACGAACTCGAGAAAGCCCTGAGGATCCTCCGCCGCGCCCTCGCCGGCAACGTCTACCCCGCCATGGTCCGCAAAATCCTCACCCACCACCTTCCCCTCTGCGAACGGGCCGCCAGCTTCAGCTGCTGAGAGCGAAGAGCGGACCCGAGGGCCGAGGGCCGAGATCCGAGGTCCGACCGAACTTGAAACCTGGAACCTGGAACTTGGAACTCCTCCCCCCCTGACACCTGAAACCTCCCCCAACTTGAAACCTGGAACTTGAGACTGCCCCGCTCTGTGCTTCCTGCCCTCGTGCTATAGTCCCGCGACACGGGAAAGGGACCGGGCATGAGCGATCGCATTCGGATCGGGTTCGTCGGCGCCGGAGAGAACACGCGGGTCAGGCACATCCCGGGGTTCCGGAAGATCGAGGGCGTCGAGCTGGCGGGCGTCGTGAACCGGAGCCGGGAGTCGTCCGGGCGAATCGCCCGCGAGTTCGGCATTCCGCGGATCTTCGACCGGTGGGAGGACCTGGTCGCCGACCCGGCCATCGACGCGGTCTGCATCGGAACGTGGCCCTATCTCCACTGCCCCGTCACGGTCGCCGCGCTGAACGCCGGCAAGCACGTCCTGTGCGAGGCGCGCATGGCGATGAACGCGGATGAGGCGCGCCGGATGCTGGACGCCTCGCGCCGCCGTCCCGACCGGGTGGCGCAGCTCGTCCCGTCGCCGCTGATGATGGGACCGGACGCCGCGGTCCACGAGACGATCCGCGCGGGCCGGCTGGGCGACCTCCTGGCGGTCGACGTCCACTTCTGCACGGGAACGTTCGTCGATCGTGCGGCGCCGGCGACGTGGCGGCAGGATGCCCGGCTCAGCGGCCTCAACGCCCTCGCGATGGGCATCGTGGTCGAGACGCTGATGCGCTGGATCGGCCCCGCCCGCTCCGTCGCGGCCCTGACGCGCGTGGTCGTTCCCCGCCGCCGGGGCGCGGACGGCGCGGAAATGCAGATCCTCATCCCCGACCACATCGAGATCCTCTGCGAATTCGCGCCGGAGGCGGTCGCCCACCTTCGCTTCAGCGCGGTCGCGGGGAAGGGGCCGTCCAACGCGGCCTGGCTCTACGGCAGCGAAGGCACGCTGATGGCGGACTTCAAGGAGCAGAAGATCCTCTTCGCCACCCGCGGCGCGGACGGCTTCGCCGACATCACGCCGCCGAAGACCGGGTGGGCCGGCTGGCGCGTGGAGGAGGAATTCGTCGGCGCGATTCGCGGCACGGAGCAGGTCCGGTTCACGACGTTCGAGGACGGCGCGCGCTACATGTACTTCACCGAAGCGGTCGCGCGCAGCGCCGCGGAGCGGCGAACCATCGATCTTCCC
>CAYXFW010000086.1:0-4342 GCA_964464305.1 uncultured Verrucomicrobiota bacterium | reverse complement strand
AGTTCACGGTTCACGGTTCAGGGTTCACGGTTGGTCCGACCGAACTTGAAACTTGAAACCTGGAACTTGGAACTCCTGCTCCTCCCTGACACCTGACACCTCCGCCAACTTGAAACCTGAAACTTGGAACTTGAAACTGTCCTCCATCCGACTTGCTTTCAGAGAGGCCTTTCGGCACGGTGCGGCCATGACTGGCGACTCGCAGGCGGAGGGGGCGGAGACGGCCCGTGGCGGGCCGGCTGGCGGGGACCGACCCGCGGGCCGGCGCTGGTGGATCGCCGTCGCCCTGGCGTGGCTTGCCACGCTGGGGGTTTCCCTGGCCCTCGCCACGTACACGCTCGACGACAGTTGGATCACGTATCGCTACGCCCGCAATCTGGTCGAGGGGCACGGCCTGAAGTGGAATCCGACCGACGACCACGCGTTCGAGGCCTACACCAGCTTCAGTCACGTCCTGGTCACCGCCGGCTTCCAAACGCTGGGCATCGACCCGGCGACGGGCAGCAAGGTTCTGGGCATCGGCTTCAACCTTTTCCTGCTCGTCCTGCTGGCCCGTTTCTGCAAACGGGAGGGCGTCGGATTCCCCGTCTTCGCGGGGCTGGCCGCCACCGTGGGGATGACCCACCTCTTCGGCTTCCACGCGGTGACCGGGATGGACACCTTCCTCTACATCGCCGTCCTGACCCTGGCGACCGTCCTCCTCTTCCGCATCCTCCGGACGGGCGGCGGCCTGCCCGCCTTCTGCCTGACCCTGACGGCCGGCGCCCTCACGCGACCGGACTGCGCGGTCCTGTTCGCGGGCTACCTTCTCCTTCTGTGGTTCCTGCGGCCCGCGCTACGCCGCCCGCTTCTGCAGAACCTGCTGTTCTGCACGATCCTGCCGGGCGCCCTCTATGCCGGGTTCAAACTCTTCTACTTCGGTTCCCTGCTGCCGAATTCCTTCCATTTCAAGGCGTCGGCTGTGACCGGCTTCCTGCCCGGCCGTGTCTACGTGCGCCAGTTCGCCGTGGAGCACCTGCTCGTGCCGTTCCTCTTCAGCGTGTGGCTGTGGCGAACGAGGCGCCTGGCGCGCGAGGAGTTCTGGTGCCTGGCCTCCCTGGCGGCCGCGGTGCTCTTCTACCTGGAAATCCAGCCCAAGGTCGGCGTGGGCTTCCGGTTCCTCGTGCCCCTGCTCCCGTCCTTCCTCGTGGTGCTGTCCCGCGCCGCCGGCCGCCAGTGGGCCGGCGGGGCCCGGCGGGCGGTCCTCGCGTACACGCTTCTCCTGCCGGCGGCGGGTCTGGCCGCGTCGGTGTTCGAATGGAAGGACCTGATGCGATACCTCGAGCCCCGCGGGGTCAATCCGCGGATCGGCCGCATGCTGGCCGGCATGCCGGACGCGGAGTCGCGCGTGCTGGTCACCGGCGAGGCCGGCGCAATCCCGTACTACAGCCGCGCCCACCACCTCGATCTTCTCGGCCTTGTGTCGAAGGCGGGCGCTCGTTCGCTCACCGACGCCACGTGGGTTTTCAGGCACAACCCCGAGATCCTCGTCACGCACTCGATCGTGGCCCGTCCGACCGGCGACGGGCACTTCGAACTCGACCGCGAGCACGCCGCCACAATCCTCGCGAAACCGGCCAACAGCACGCCGTATCTGTCGTACCAGATTCTCTCGCAACCGGATGCAGCCAGGTTCCGCCTGCTCTGGAAGGTGCCGGCCTTCCGGAATCCCCGGCCGAGCGAATACTACTACCTGTTCCTCCGGGAAACCTCCGACCTGCTGCCGCTGCTGGCCCGTCGCATTGCGGCGACGGGGTCGCAGTGCCCCCCACCTCCCGCCGACCGTCACACCGGGGCCGTCACGGGACATGCCGCGGATCCCGCGAGGCCTTGACCGCCCGGCCCCGCGGGAATCCGGTTCGGCAGGATCTGATCATTGTCTTCCCGATTGACGGCGGGGAGCCGCGGATGCAAGATCCGAGCCGTGCGACTGAAACGCCGGGCAGAGGAAGCTCACAACGAACAGGGCGCCGAGGGCGTGGTGCGAGGCTCACCCCGGGCACTGTCCGGCGAAGAAACAAGCATGGATTCCCGATATGACATGCCCCTCTGACACGCTCCCCCCGGAACCCCTTACCGTCCGGAAGAGGTTCGCATTCCTGACGGTGCTTCTGACACTTTCCGTGGCCGTCGTGCTCATTCCATTCGAGTTGCTGGTTCGCCATCAGGAGGCCATGGAAGCGATTCCTCTGATGCGTCCCAATCCTCATGGAAGCGGATCGTACCGGCTCAAGCCGGACTTTCAATTCACCGGCTTGGTGAGGGGGCACAAGACGCGCATCCAGACAAACCCGCTCGGCATGCATTGGTATCCGACCCCCTACGTGTCACCCTCCGGTCGCGCTCGTGTTGCGTTTGTGGGCGATTCCTTCACCTTCGGCTGCTGGGCGGATGACTTCCGGAGCAGTTTCGTCGGAGTGTTCGATGGCATTCTCACGAACAAGGGCTACGAGGCGCTGAACTTCGGGGTTGTGGGGTACGGGCTGGATGATATTGAACTCCTCCTGAAAGAGGAGGTCTTCCAGTTTTGCCCTTCGTTCGTCGTTCTCGCGTTTTTCGACGGAAATGACTTTCGGGACACCTATTTGGGTCTCGCAAAGTATGACATCAGCGATGGAACCTGCCGCTTCAACAGGAAGTTGATTGAGGCCAGGCTTCCTCCCGAGGCAAGGCCCCTCGACCGCGGCAACGACACGTCACACCCCTCGGGCGCAATCAAGGCCTGGCTGACGGCTCATTCGGCCATCGCACGCAGAGCCTCCCGGCTGAAACGGGAGTTGGGCGCCCGATGGCGAACCGGAAGCACCCAAACCTCGTTTGCGATTGACCCGGACTTCACGTCGTTCACCTATTGGTCCCAAAAGCCATATCCCCCGGTGGCGCTGGAGGCTGAAGAACTCTCCCTGGCCGTCTTGGAGCGCATTCACGCTTTCGTGCGGCATCAAGGCGCGAAACTGATCCTCGTCTGCATCCCCTTTGCCGAACAGGTCTTTGTTTCCGACCTTGAGGGAGCCAATTTCGATGCCCATCTCCCGGAGGACTTCGTTCGCGATTTTGCGCGCGACCGCAATATCCCCTATCTGGATCTCTTGCCGCTGCTGCGTGAACATGTCCGTAGCGGCCGTCCAAACCCGTACATCCCCGGCGACCCTCATTTCAACAACGTCGGACACAAGGTCGTCGGAGAGCATCTGGCCGCATGGTTCCTGGCAGAACAGGAAAAGGGCGCCCCCGACAAGGCCATTCAGGCGACAAAGTAGACCGCGGGCGCGAGGGTCGCGCGGCGGGGCCCGGGCAGAACATCCGCGCGGCACGTTGTCGCGAATGCGTGGGCGACCTTACGCCGGCGTCGGTGGCACGAGACGATTCGGCCGGTCCTGGTCCGAGTCTCCCTTAAACAGCCGAAAACGCGCCCCCGGGGGCATCCGAAAAATGTGAACGAGAGTCTTGTTCCGTTTTTCAAACGGCTCGTAATAGTTCGGTATGACGACCGGGTCCCCTTCTCCATGAGGGATCATGCCGGACGCTTGGATCGCGTCGGGGGCCAGTCCCGCGCTATAGAGATCGGCGTATTCCGCGCCGGATTCGGTTAGCAGCCCGATCAAGGCCGGGCCCATGCCCACCCAGCCGGATGCGTCGCCGAGATAGTCGACCAGCCGGATTGCCCGGGAACCCAGCGCCTCGACGGTCCGGGCCACCAACAGGCCGATCGGTTCGTTGCCGTCTTCCACGGCGAAAAGCCGGTAATCGTAGAATGGATGCGCGGCATATCGCGCGTGCATGTACGGGAAGGACTTTATCGGAATGTGCTGCAGCGGATCGAAATTCCGGATGCGGAAGGAGCGGACTTCATCGTCGGCCAGCTCTCGCAAACGGCGCGCCGGCGCGTCGGACAGAGGGACCATGGCGGGGACGCGCCCGGCCAGATCGACAAGTCGGAAATCCCGGATTTCCGGATTCAGCAGATAGTGGTGGTCCATGGGGGCCACGTTCATGCCCAAACGGGGGTGCAGCTTCATGGCGCTCGGGCTGATACCAATTCCACTGATGCTTCGGGGGCGGATGGCCTGGACCATGCGAAGCATGCACTCGCTCCCCACCCCTGCGGTTGCCCCGGGCCGGGATAGCCAGAGGCCCAGCCAGAGATCGCGCACCGGAAGACTCCGGTCAAACTGCGCCGTCAGCATGAACGCCATGCATGCATCGATCTCGCCGGTGTCCAGACGTTCGGCGAGGAAGAAATTGTACCGGCCGTTCGTCTCGTCGTATTGCTGCCAGCGAATCAGTTCGGGGCTGGAGACAT
>CAYXFW010000085.1:3607-8709 GCA_964464305.1 uncultured Verrucomicrobiota bacterium | reverse complement strand
ATGAAGGTCAGGTCGAGCCAATGAAGATACCAAAGCCGGGCGAGCCGGGAAATCTACTCAAGCCTGGCGGCGGAGTAGAGCCGAAGCCCAAGAGATTTGACCTTCGACAAGTGGAGGGCGGATTCGTTCTCAAACTGGGTAACGCACCGCCGACATCGTTTCCGGTCCGCCTCCGGATTGAGGCAGCCTATGGTGTGCGACGCGGCAACCCCTTCAAGCGATGGGCCTCGGATGATTTTGTCTTCACGCGCCTGCCACTCAAACAGGAGCCGAAGGCGAATGGAGTCATCGTAAACCATGAAGGCGCCAACATGTTGGATCTGGAACTGCGGAAGCCCGACTTCGAATTCGGCGTCTGCGGCTTTGATAAGAGGCGTGACTTGGTGGTGCGTGCCATTGAATTGAAGGGCGGCGATGAAGAGAACCTTTAACTACACTGGTCGTCGCAAGATAGCGCGGCGCGACATCGCCATCACTCTGCGCGAAGAGCGGGGAAGCTGGGTGTTCGATGCTGATCTGCGCCTGACAGAGTACCGGTTTCCTCGGAATGCAGAGGTGTGGCTGGAGGCCCACCGACAGAACATCTGGATGCAGTTCGCGTGGGGCACGGTGTCAACGCCGCGCGGTCCTTCGGACAGGCGGCTGATGGAGTTCGATGTACCGGATGGGGTCCTTTTCCGGGTTCGGGTTGTTCAGCCCCCGGGTCCAGAGCATCACAAGCTGCTCGGTGAGGCAGATGGTCTCGATTTTGTCAGAGCTGGCGAGGCTGGCGACAAGCGCCGGCCCCTATTGGAACCTGTACCCGATGCTCTCGATCAGATCTTGTGGAAGCTGGACTTGGACCGAGATCCTCCAGTCCTGCTGGTGAACAAAGAGGCCAAGCCAACATGGAAGGACTTGGCGCGTTCTCCGCACTTTCTCGCTCTGGTCTATCCTGAGGTGTTGCGCCGGCTGCTGACTCGCGCGTTGGTTGACGATCGTTGGACGGAGGACGAGGAGGATGAGGGGTGGCAGTCAGATTGGATCCGCTTTGCGCGGCGTCTTGGAGGATTGGACGTACTGCCGAAGGCCGAACAGCAACAAGAGCGTGAAGCATGGATCGAGGAGGCCGTTGCTGCGTTTGCGCGCCGGCACCAACTCAGAACCAACCTGGATTTGACCGCGGAAGAGGAGGACCTCCCATGAGACTGTCTCGCTTCAATTCCAAGGGAGTTGTCGCGGTTTCGGACTACCGCGCCCGGTTGGCATTGGACGGCAAGCTGCCGCCGCCGTTCGAGCTTCTACAAGACCCAACGCTGACGGAACTGTTGCCCGGTGATGTTGAGGTCGTAGCGCGCCCTTTTGCCAATCGGCTGGAAGCCGGCCAGTTCCTCAACGAGGTGATTGACAAGGCGGGTATCAGTCTTCCGGAGAAGGATCAAGGACTGTGGGCGTGGCTGACGCTCTTGTTCTTTGACGAGGTGTGCCCGGCGGATGGAAACGGTCGGCGGGATCCAAAGGATGAAGCGCGTTTGGTTCCGATTCTGGACAACCACCAAAGATTCTACCGGCATTTGCTGGTTGGCCCGTTCCTTATAGTCCGCGCCCACCGAGATTCTCCGGAGCGTGCGATCGCAATGCTCTGCAATCCGCTGTGGAAGCCCGGGGAAATTGCGGAACAACTTGCCTCCCGAAAAGAGCTTGTAACAAATCATGCAGTTGCCGAGACGGCCACGCAACTCTACTACGATGCTTCCGCAAAGTCGTTCAAACGCGGAGCGGGATCCGATGTGCGCGGCGCGGCACGCCGGCTGGCGACTTTGCTCAACCAACTTGATCTGACATGGTATCTCTATGGCCTGAGTGCTGCGGAGCTACTCCGCCTTCTGCCGAAGGAATTTGATAGGTTTCGTCCGCAGACAGCGTGAGGGTGGAATGGTCGATGTCTTCACCAAGGCCAAGCGGTCAGAAGTCATGTCCGGCATACGCAGCCGGGGAAACAAGGGAACAGAGCTGGCGCTGGCCGCGCTGTTCCGTCGCTTGGGCGTTACAGGGTGGCGGAGGCATGTGGAGGTACGTATCCGCGGAAGCTGCGCGCCCGGTTTCCGCGTCAAGCCCGACTTTGTGTTCCGGCGGCGGAGAGTGGCAGTGTTTGTCGATGGTTGTTTCTGGCACGGATGCCGCGCGCATTGCAAGCAGCCGGCCGGGAATCGGTCGTTCTGGCGACGCAAGCTGGCTGGAAACAGGGCGCGCGACAGACGTGTGAATCTGACGTTGCGGGCCGCTGGTTGGCGTGTGCTGCGAGTTTGGGAACACGCTTTGACCAGACACGGGCAGAAGCGGCTGCTGGCGCGTCTTGAGTCCTTCCTCCCGGTTGAAACGCACAGGATGCGTAGATAAAGCCCATCTCGTGACGCCCCCGATAGATTCGCGCGCCACACCACGGGCACGTATGGCGGCCTTGTGAGTCATATGATGCGCGGATATTCAGCCGATTGTATCCCAACCCTACAGATCGTGACCCTCGAGGATCCGCGACAATGTATCCGTTGAACTATCGAGACCGAGTTGCCTCACGAAGACCTCGCATGGCTTACACCTGCCGTCGCAGATGAAATCGAACCCGCGCGTGAAACCAAGAACTACGTCAAGGTTGGGGATCACGAGAAAGCGGTCGTGAAGTCGCCTCATCTCGTCGGGGCGGCGTAACTTCACCTTACACGTGATACGACGATCCGGTTGAGAACCTCCGATTGAAGCGGCAACGCATTGCTCAATCTGTCGCTGCTGCGCCCTCGGTGTCCCTCGGTCAGGAGCCGGCGCAGTGATGAGCGTCAACTCCAAGTCGGCGGTCCGGGGCTCCGCCAGGCGCCGTGCGAACCACGTGTCGACCAGGAGACGCAGGAAGGGTCCAAATCCTCCAGATCCTTCCTGCAGTCCACGGCCAATGTGAGGGTCGACGACATAGATGGACTTGGCCCAGGTTACCGCAGGGCGCAGGATCAGGCGCGCCACATCCTGTGTATTCCGTCCTTCAAGCGAGATGGAGCACTGTTGCTCGCGGTCATAAGCCGATGTCGTGGGGTACTCGTCAAACGTCACAACAAGATCGCTCTCGGGCCAGGTGCGCACCTTCTCGGCTGCGTCAGCCGACATGATAGCCACGTCCGGCGTGGCCCCGCGGAGCACGGCCGCATGGGGAGCGGAATGCGCGGGAAAGCTCATGGCGGCCAATTCGCTCAGGGTTGCAGAATTCGCGGTGCAACGGACCAAGCGCGGAGACTCCAGGATCTCCTGCCAAAGCTGCCCGACTCTTGTCGCGGGCAGGTTGGGAATACCGGAGGACGTCGATCCCTCACCTTCACCCAGACTAACGTCCGAACCGGACGGCTGAAGCACAATGTGGTTCCGCTGCGTGCCGATCAGGTGGCGCAACAGCTCCGACCCTTTTCCTGCGGCCAGTGCTTCGCGCAGTGCGGCAACATCCTGGCACGAGACGACGAGCATCAATCCCCCAGTACTTCTTTCAGCCCCTCCGCGAAGAAGCCGTGGGGCCAAGGAACGATGAAGTCACCAGCGGCGTCCATTCTCAGATGAGTGACGGTCGAGCCTTCGGGATGCCGATCCACGTAAAGAACGGCAACATCGGTCGGCGCCAATCCTCCCGCCTGCTTGCCCTTCCGAACACACCTCTGTAAGCGACGAATGATGTACTCACTGTGGGTTTCCACAATCGAGCGTGTCTCGTGAATGTTCCAAGCGTGGACGAAGAGCTCGCCGATCTCCGCTTGGAGAGAGGGATGGACGTGGGTCTCCGGCTGTTGGACCACGGCAATCATCCGTTCAGAGCCCAGGAGCCGAGTTAAGATAGGCAACAAATGGGTGATGCCGTATCCAACATCCGCGAGATCCAAGGGTGTGTCGCAGCCGGCGATGGAATCGAAGAGTTTGATGGGGGATCCCGGCGACGGGTCGGACAGGGTTGCTCCGGTCATCTGATCCAGCCATCTGCTGACCTCGGCCCGCAACTCGGGCTCGCGTGCCAGGCAGTTCATTTCGGAGCTGCCATCCTCCCACTTTCCATCAGGAACCGGCGAGCGCGCCCTGACATCGCGCGCCGGCAGGCTCCGAACTGGCGAGTAGAAGTCGAGTTGCTGAAAGAGGCGTATCAACTGGCCCTCAGCCGAACTGCAAAAACGATTGGGCATGAATGCCTCTTCAAAGAAACCCTCAAGTGTTGGCGGCAGGAAGGACCCGCCCGAGAGCGATTGCTGATCCCCCAGCGCTTTACTAGCCATTCTGTCGGCAAACGACTCAAGGGTGGCCTCGTGAAGCAGGAAATGCCTGAAGTCCGGATCGAGCCTGTAGGATGCAAGAAGGTAGTAGATTTCGGGACCTTTCGGCGGCGGTGCTGATTGGCGCCGTTCTTCTTCGGCGTCTTCCTTCTGCTGTTCTTGGTGCGCTCGATCGCAAAGACGTTGAAATGCCTCTTTCCACAAGGCGGGGGAGGAACTGCATTCGCGAACTATGACGCGATACAGGGGCAGGTCGAAACTCTCGCCCTCGTGATCGAATGACTTACTTCCGACCTTTTCCGGCGGATCAGGACATTCGAGGTCGAGAATGACTTCTCCATCCGGCGCTGCAAGGAACTGAAAGCGGCGGGGGGCAAGCAACTCGAATTGTTGCCCTTCCGTTGCCTCCATTCGAATCCTGAACGTGAATGCAGGGAGATGCCGGTCTTCGTCTCGTGAGAATCGGAAACCGATCGTCGTGCCCTCTGCCCTTCTGCCGCGATGGAACACGTTATCCACGGATCCAAGATCTGTGAGCTGGCCCTTGGGTAACAATGCACAGAACGGCTGCTTGGAGTCGTGGGTCTGCTGCAAGGCGGCCAAGAGCCGTATGATGGTTGTCTTGCCCGCGCTGTTCGGCCCAACGAGCACCGTAATCGGCGCAAGCGGAATGTGAACGCGCTTGCCGAAGCACTTGTAGTTCTCGATCTCGATTCCGGTAATCATGGGCACCCTCTCGGGGGCTTATGCCAGTTCCCGAGTGGCGATGCAAGAGGCTGAGTGAGCATGTGAGCATCGACGGCGCGAGCCGCATCATCCGCGATACGC
>CAYXFW010000085.1:0-3597 GCA_964464305.1 uncultured Verrucomicrobiota bacterium | reverse complement strand
CGGCGAGCATGGGGACATAGAAACAGTGACGCAGTTTCTGCTTTGCGGCTGAGTCGGCATGAAAGGTACGCAAGAGGCAAAGACGGAATGGGTTGCACGGGACGAAATGCGGGGATTCCAAGGGTTGGAAGGTCGGGCGGTCCCGTCGTCCGAACCTTGGATGGCGTCCGGTCAGGATCGCGCAGCGGCACTGCTTCTATGTCCCCATGCCCGACAGGGCGCCCTTCCATTTTGCAAATTCGGCGACGATCTCCTCGCGCGAACATCGAGGGCGCAACACAGTTCGAACCTTGAAGCGATACTCTTTCATCACCTCGGGCTCGGGGATGAGGAATTGGAAGTCCCAGGCGGGATTCGTCGATTTCAACGCGGCGTGGGTCCCGCCGCCGCTGGGGGAATGGGTGAAGCGGATCCCTTCGGCGCGGTCGAACATGACGATCCAGACGAGACCGTCGAAGTGGCCGTAGAAGAAGGGCTCGTCGTAGCGGAAGCGGGAAAGGTTCTTGAAGAGGGCGTCGCGTCCGCCGTTGGGAAAGGTCATCTCGAACGGGTCGTCGCGACGGCGAACCGTGCTCTGGTCATTGTGCCACTGGGTGCAGAATTGCGTCCAGAGGTTCTTCTGATTGTCGAGGCCCCCGAGGAAGTACAGGCTTTTGTCATCGGGCGCATTCATGTAGCTCGCCCAGAAGAGGGAGAGATAACCGCGCGGGAAGACCGGCTTGTGAGCCCGGCAGCGGAAGTCCATGTCGAGGTAATGCGGGGCTGCGAGTTTGAAGTGCGTCCAGCTCTCGACATGAAACGTGGGCGTCGGCGGCTGGTGCAGTTCCGCCTCGGTCTCACCGATTCGCGTGAGGGCCATCGGAGCGTTGCGCGGCTCGAAGAACGTCTTCCCATCCTCAAGATGCTCGCCGGTGACGAGATGTTCGAGATTCAGACCCGCGATGCCCGGCACAAAGAGGCTTCGCGTGCCCTTCGCGTGATGCAGGCTCCACACCCCGTTGTAGCCGGCGCGATGTTCGTCTCCTGCGGAGTTGTCGCCCACGACCGCGGTGAGATCGCCGGCCCGAAGCGTCACGTGACCGTCCTCGCCGTCACCGGCCCCGACGATCCGGGGGGAAGAGAGCGCGATGGCCGTGGCCGAAGAAGAGAGCAGGAAGTTGCGACGTTTCATGGAGTGCCTGACGGGTCAGCGATGTTCCGGAGCGCTTTCACGGTGGAGATGCTGCCAGTGCCCCAACGGGAAGGCAAGAACGACGAGCGGTTTCCAATCCGGCGGTTTCCAATCCGATTGCCTTTCCAGTACGGAATGGAGAGACTATTTGACATTGACTGATGCGGATCTTCACACTTGTTCCGCACGGCCAAGGGGATGGGGGACTGGCGTATGGGCAACTCGATCCGGTCACGCGCGGCCGCGTGGGCTTGCGCGCTTCTCTTTACGGCTGTTTCAACAGGCGTCTGCGCCGAACCGCCCGCGCCGCAGACGCTGGAAAATCCGGCGCTGTGCGTCACCATCGACCCGCAGGCCGGCACGCTGGACGTGCTCGACAAGGCGAGCGGCCAGCGCTGGTTCTCGGCGCACACGCGCAAACCTGGCGGCGAGCCGCGCTTCCGCAACATGAGCCGGACAGGCGGCACCGTGAGCTTCGAGGCCGACTTCGGCTGGACCGACAAGCGGCCCAACACCGTGCGCGTCACCCTGCGCCTGACCGGGCAGGCCGGTGATCTTTCCGTCGACGCCGACATGGCCGACCGCAACGCCGCACTCAAGCCGTTCGCGTTTCTCGACCCGCTGGTGACCGATAGCGACGCGGCCGCGCTTGTCATCGCCGACTACAGCAACGGCCACCTCTATCCCGCGAACACCAACAAGCCGGCGCGCGCATACTTTGGCCTCTCGCGCATGGACATGCCGTGGATCGGCGTCTACGACACGGTGCGCGGCACCGGCTACATGATCCTCGTCGAGACGAGCGACGACGGTTCGCTCGCCTGCCCCAGCTTCAAGGTCGCCGGCCGCGACTTCGCCGCGCCCGAGATCCGCTGGGGTCCGAGCAAGGGCACCTTCGCCTACCCGCGCCGGCTGATCTACCACTTCGCGCCCCGCGGCGGCTACGTGGCCCTGGCCAAGCGCTACCGGGCCTACGCCCTCCAACAGGGGCTGATTGTGCCGCTCGCCGAGAAGGCCAGGAAGAACCCGAATCTCGCGCGTCTGTTCGGCGCGCCCGACGTCTGGGGCGACGCCTCCCTCCGCTTCGCGCGCGAAGCCAAGGCCGCCGGCGTGGACAAGATGCTGATTCACGGGCGCGCCGCGCCCGAGGAGATGAAGGCGATCAACGACCTCGGATACCTCACCAGCGAATACGACAACTACACCGACGTCACGCCGCTCGCGACCAACGCGACGCCCGACTCCAGCCACGACCGCATCCCCGAAAGCGTGGTGCTCAAGGCCGACAACCAGCGCATGACGGCCTGGCTCACGTTCGACAAGAAGCTGCAGTACATGAAGCGCTGCCCGTCGCTGTGGGTCGAGACGGCCAAGCAGGTCGTTCCGAAGTTGCTGGGCACGCATCCCTACCTGGGCCGCTTCGTCGATGTGACCACGGCGGAGGACCTCTACGAGTGTTACGACCCGGCCCACCCGCTCACGCGCGGTCAGAAGCGCCAGTGCGGCGTGGACTTGCTGGCCTTCATGCGGTCGCAGAACCTGGTTGTCGGCGGCGAGCACGGCATCTGGTGGGGTGTGCCCCAGCAGGACTACATCGAAGGCATGATGAGCGGCGGCTACGCCTCGTGGCCGGCCGGCCATTTGCTCCATCCCAAGACCAAGGCCGACTCCTTCACCGGCCCGGGCGGCAACGCATACGGCCCGTGGGAGAACTACGAACGGTGGGGCATCGGTCACGCAACGCGCGTGCCGCTGTGGGAACTCGTGTTCCACGACTGCGTCGTCAGCACCTGGTACTGGGGCGATGCCAGCGACTTCCTGCTCCAGGCCGCGCCGGAAGTCACACCGAAGAAGGACGCCTTCAACATCCTGTACGGCACGATTCCGCTCCTGTGGGCCAACGCGGAGGGCTCGTGGCCCAAGCACCGCGACGTCTTTCTGCGCACGTACCGCAACACCTGCAAACTGCACGAGGCGGTCGCCTGCACGGAGCTGCTCAGCCACGAGTGGCTCACGCCAGACCGCGCGGTCCAGCGCACGCGCTTCTCCGACGGCACGGAGGTCGTGGTCAATTTCGGCGAGTCGCCGGTCGACGCGATCGTCGGCGGCAAGCGCCACCGCCTGCCGCAGAACGGCTGGGCCGCAAAGGGCCCGAAGATCGAGCAGTCGCTCGCTCTCGAAGGCGGCCGCGCGGTCACAACGATCCGCACGACCGGCTACTTCTTTTCCGACACTGGGGGCGCGGAGCTGACCCTTCGGCGTGCGGGTGCAGAGCGCGTGTTGATCCAGCTCGGCGCCGGTCCGCGTCCCGCGACCCTGCCGCTCGCATTGTTTGCGCCGGGCTGGAGCGTGGCGACCACGCGGATCTATCAGCTCGACGCCCGTGGCGAACGCAGCCAGCTGGCGGCGTCGCCACAGGCCGACGG
>CAYXFW010000084.1:0-8821 GCA_964464305.1 uncultured Verrucomicrobiota bacterium | reverse complement strand
CGGCACCGAGAAATGCCCGTCGCGTCCGTTTCATGCTGTCCGTCCCTTCCTGTCTGCCGTTTCGCACCCGCCGGCGACGGCGGGCGCCCGGCCCTGCCCGGGCCAGCGGCTGCACCGTAGACCGGGCGCGGGCGCATGGAAATGGATGAGCTTGCACAATTGATGGACGATCCTGCAACATCCGTGGAGATTTGCACCGGGTGCGTGGCAGAGTGTAGGAGGCGGAATGTAGGAGGTGGAAGACAGAAGTGCGGAATGGGAGATCGCGGTGGTTCGAGTCCCGCGGGGGCGGGTCGGAACGGCGCCATTTGACAACGGGAGGTCGGAGCGTAGGTTGCGACCGACAGAAGACAAGAAAGAATGGCATGAGCGAATCAACGATGGCCTCGTCCCTCCAGATCACCGATCGTGCACGGACCGAGCTCGCCCGGATGTCCGGCGACGGGCGCGTGCTCCGCATGTCCGTCGCGCCCGGCGGGTGTTCGGGCCTGATGTACTCGGCGCGGATGGATGGGAGTGCCGGCGCGGAAGACCGCGTCCTGTTCGACGAGGACCCCATCCGGATCGTCGCCCACGCGACGAGCGCCCCGCTCCTGGACGGCATCGTGGTGGATTTCTCCGACGACCTCGTGGCGCCCGGATTCCGGTTCCGCAACCCGCGCGCCGTCAAGTCCTGCGGATGCGGGGCGAGTTTCAAGCTGTGATCGGCCCGGGCCTCCCGGGCGGAGGGCGTAGCCATGATTTCCCACTCCGACGATGACCTGCTGGGCGGCGAGTCCATCTACTGCATCAACCGGTCCCAAATCGAGACCGCCTCGGATCTCGCCTACCGGAATCCGGAGACCGCCCCGCGCATCCAGGACACGCTCGACAACCTGGAGACCCGGTTCTCCCGGAACGAGCGCGCCGCCATCGCATTTCTTCTGATCGAGCGCCTTCGCAAGACGGCGGACGAGCCGGCCTGAGATCGACCCCCCCCGCCGCCCACCGATGGGACGCTCTGGCGCCCCTCGAAGTTGGGTGGCAACCCATGTATATTGCCCCGGCGGTTTATCTGCATGAAGAAATGGGTTCCGGCGGCCGCTGTGCTGGTCGCGCTTGCCTGCGCAGTGCTCTGGCAACTGCGACCGCGCCTTGTGCATCGTTTCCCGCCGGCGGCGCCCGATGCCGGGCTTGTCGAAGCCCTGCGGACGATCCCGCGCCCAACCCTGTTCGCCGCCGTTTCCAACCGCCTCGCGGGCAGTACGATCACCTTGCGATCCTCCGCCACCCCTTCCGACCATCTTGGCACCAGTTCGCCCTCCACCGCCCTTGCTGCCCGCGTGGGCGCCGGTTCCCCCTCCACCGCCCTCGTGTCCAGCGCGGGTGCCAGTTTGCCCTCCACCGCCCTTGCGGCGGTGGGGGCGGAGATTGACGCCGACTGGCTGCGCCGGGAGCGCGCGCGTTTCGTCCCGCCCTCGGTGAACCCGCGCGATGAAGTCCCCCCCAACCTCCGGATCCGCCTCGCCACCCGCGTGGCCGCCCCGTTCGTCGACGGCCCGTCCCCGGCGGACCCTGCAGCCATCCCTTCGCCGCGCGGCACACTCCCGTTCGTGCTTCAGCTCGGCGGCGCAGCGCCTCGGGACTGGCGCGGGCGCGTGGAAACGGCCGGCGGCATCCTGCGGGGCTATCTGCCCAATCGCGCGTGGCTCGTCGAATTGGACCCCGCGGCCCGGACGGCGGTCGCGGCGCTTCCGTTTGTCGCGGCGGTCGAGCCGTACCAGCCGTCGGACAAGGTGCAGCCGTTCGTCGCGCATCTCGCTGCGACCCGCGAACCGGCCGCGCGCGTCCCCCTTGCCATTCAGACGTTCGAGCCCGCGGACGCCGAACGGCTGGCGGAACAGATCCGCCGGGAGGGCGGCACCGTCGATACGGTCGCCGCCGGCCGCCGCTGGGGTACGGTGCGCGCCGCGGTCCCGTTGCGGCTCGTTGCCGGACTTTCCCGGCTGGGCGGCGTGCAGTGGATCGAGGACGACCCGCGGCCCCGCTTCTTCAACGACCTCGCCGCCGCGGGACCGCACCTGAACGCGACGAACGCCTGGGCGCGCTGGGGCCTGACCGGATCAGGCCAGATCGTCGGCCATGCGGACACGGGGCTCGACATCGGGTCGACCAACGGTATTCATCCCGACTTCAACGGCCGCGTGCTGGCCGCGTTCGCGCGGGCGCGGAGCAACGACTGGTCCGACGCGGACGGCCACGGCACGCACACGGCGGGCTCGCTCGTGGGAGACGGCGCGATGAGCGGCGGGCGCTACCGCGGCATGGCGCACGGCGCCTCCCTTGTGCACCAGTCGGTCGGGCGGGCGGACGGCGGCCTCACCGGACTCGGGACGAACGTCAACGAGCTTCTTCTCCAAGCCTACGAGGCCGGCGCGCGCGTTCATTCCGACAGTTGGGGGACGGACTCCGGCGGCGAGTACACCACCCGGAGCCGCGAGGCCGACGAGTTCGCCTGGGAGCACCCCGACCACCTGACGGTCTTTGCCGCCGGCAACGCGGGGGCGGACGGAGACACGAACGGCGTGATCGACACCGGAACGGTCGGCTCGCCGGCCACGGCGAAGAACGTGCTCGCCGTCGGCGCGACGGAGAACGACCGGCCGCCGGGAAGCGGGGGCTACACATCGTACGAATACGGCACGGGGTCGTGGCTGCCGGACTACTCCGTCAATCCGATCCGGGACGACTGGGTCTCCTGGAGCGCAACCACGAATCCCTATGCCCAGGGCATGGCCGCGTTCTCGAGCCGCGGACCGGCCGCGGACGGCCGCATCAAGCCGGATGTCGTCGCGCCGGGAACGGACATCCTGTCGTGCCGGTCCCGCGTGGCCTCGAACAGCGCCGGCTGGGGCGTGGCGCCGGAAAGCACGAACTACGTCTTCAACGGGGGGACGAGCATGGCGACGCCGCTGGCGGCGGGCGCGGCGGTGCTGATGCGGCAGTACGCGGTGGAGCGGGCCGGCGTCACAAACCCGAGCGCGGCGCTACTGAAGGCCATGCTGGTCGGCGGCGCCCGCTCGCTGGCGCCGGGACAGTACGGAACGAATGCGACGCGGGAAATCCCCTTCGCGAGCCCGAATGCGGTCGAAGGTTGGGGGCAGATCGACGTCGGCGGCGCCGTGTACCCGGACGGCCGTCTCGTGCGGCTGTTCGACCGCATCGCGCCCGCAGAGGATGAAACCAACACCCTGGCCGTGACGGTCGCGGAGGCGGGCCGGACCCTGGATGTCGCGCTGTCGTGGATCGACTTCCCGGCCGCCGCCGGCGCAGGCGCGACGCTGGTCGACGACTTCGACGTCGAAGTGGTCGATCCGACGGGCGCGGTGTGGTTCGCCAACGGCGGCAGCGGGCCCGACCGGACCAACACGGTGGAAACGATCCGTCTCCCGGCCGCCGCGGCGGGCGCCTACGAGATCCGCATCATCGGCGCCTCCGTTCCCGAGACCGGCGCGGTGGCCGCCGTCTACGTCCGCGGCGCGATCGAAGGTCCTCCGCAGGTCCACCATGTCCCGGCGGATTTCCGTCCGGGCGGCGCCGGGGATTTCTCGATCGAGGCAGCGATCCAGAGCCTCGGCCCCCTGACGAACGGCGAGGCTCGCCTGTATTGGAGCACCAACGACCCGCCGGATCCGTGGTCGGTCACGAATTTCGAGTGGTTCGGCGGCGCGGACTACCGCGCCATGATTCCGGACCAGCCGCCGGGCACGACCGTCCGCTACTACCTCCAGGCCGATCCCGCTCCGTACGACGTCCGATCGCCGACCAACGCGTCCGATACGTTCCATTCGTTCCAAGTGCGCCATGCCGTGAGCTTGGTCGTGACGGGACTGCCCTTCGAGGCGGGCATGGTGTCGCCCGGCTACGGTGTCCATGTGGGGCCCTCCGGAACGGTGGTCCGTGCCACCGCCACGCCGGCCTATTCGGTGTCGAACGGCGTTCGCATGGCCTGCCTGGGCTGGACGGGCACCGGCAGCGTGCCGGCCACCGGCGACACATTCCAGGTCGAGTTCGACTGGGAATCCGACAGCGTCCTAACCTGGCTGTGGCGGGAGGAAGTCGGGTTGGCGCAATCGTCCGAGCCCCAGGGCGCGATCGACATGACGACCTGGCACGCGCGCGGCGCGGTCGCGGCCACGGAGACGACGTGGGCGCTTGCCTGGGCGGGCTCCGATCCCTACGCGTTCGCTCAATGGAGCGTCGACGGGGCGCGCTGGCCCGATGCGACGTCGCCCGCCCCGAACCCCGCGACAAACATCGTCATGAACGGGCCGCGGACGGCGGTCGCGCTCTACATGAAGTTCTGGGAGGACGCCAACACCAACATCCTGTCCGACTGGTTCGAACAGCGGTATTGGGGCGGGCTGCAGAACGATCTCGTCGCGACGAACGATCTCGACGGCGACGACTGGACGAATCTCGGCGAGATGCTCGACAACACCGACCCCCTCGACGGGTCGTCCTATCCCACCCCGCCGGTCATCGCGAACTTCGTGCCGCTGGCCTCGCCGCAGACGACGCGTCCGCCGTGGCGTATCGAAGCGACCGTCACCGACAACTTCGCCATCGAAGTCTGCCACGCGATCTGGCGCGAGGCCGGCGACGCCGTATGGAAAACCAACTCCATGCTCTGGCTCGGCAACGACCGGTACGCCCACGATCTCGATCCGCCCGCCCGGGGATCGAAGGCGGTGGAGTACTTCCTCAGCGTGGGTGACCTGATCGGCTATTACCTCACCGAACACCGCACGACCTCGGAGGTGTACAGCGTCGTCGGCCAGTACGATGCGCCGTATTTCGACGTCGCGCCGACGAACTTCGGCACGATCGAGATGTCCGACGCGGTCGTGACGACCAACCTGACGATCCACAACTACGGCGCGCAGTCCCTCGTCTGGACCGCCCTGCTCTCGGCCACCTCGACGCGGATCCCGCTCGAGGGCGGCCCCGGCGCGTGGGCGCACGGGGGCACGAACGACGACTGGCACCTGTCGACCAACCGCGTCTACCGGGGCACGAACGCCTGGTATTGCGGCGACGACGCGACGCGGCAGTACGACGACGCCTGCCACGCATGGCTCGACACGCCGCCCTTCACCGTCGGCGCGGACGGGATGCTGACGTTCCATCATTGGATCAAGACCGAGTACGACTCGGGCGACCACTTCTGGGACGGCGGCGTGCTCCGCGTTTCGACCAACGGCGGCGCGTCGTACGAGTTGGTCACCCCCGTCGGAGGGTACCCCTACCGCATTACGGACAATGACGACTCGCCCTTCCCCGCCGACCATCCGTGCCTGGCGGGCTTCGGCGACTCGAACGGGTGGGAGGCAGTGTCGATCGACCTGCGCGCGCTCGCGGGTCTCGAGGTCATCGTGCGGTTCGAGTTCGGATCGGACTTCTACACGATCGACGAAGGCTGGTTCATCGGCGACGTGGCCCTGCAGTCGAGCACGGGGACGGTGTGGCTGGCCCTGGACGGGATGACGGGCGGGACGTTCACGCAGAATCAGTCGACGGTCATCAACGTCATCGCCGACCCCGCCCTGGTGGAGATGGACGCCGAGGAGCAGGCGTTCATCACGTTCACGCACAACGATCCCGAGGGCGTGACCTCGGTGCCGGCGAAGGCCCGGCGCGGACGGTTTGTCTCGGCAGTCACATCGGGGCCGGGGCGGGTGTCGTTCAACCGGGCCTTCCTGTTCCGCGACGCCGCGACATCGCTGGTGGTGACGGCGGATGCGCATGCCCACATCTCCGGCATCACGTCGAACGGCGCGCTGGTGCCGGGGCTGTACGGGCCGGGACACACGAATGCGACGGTATCGTTCCAGCGGCCGGAGACGGATGTCGTCGTAGTGGCCTCGTTCGACTGGTCCGGGCCGCTGATCACCCCGGATCCGGCGGCGACCAACGGGCTGGCGGTGACCGGTGTCGTGTCCTCGGCCTCGGCGTCGCTGACCGTGCCGCTCGCCTTGTCGCACGTCGGCGACATGACGATGCACTTCTCGGTCACGTCGGACGTCTTCTGGCTCTCCGCGACCCCCTCCGCCGGCTCGGTGGTTTCCGGGGACACGGCGAACGTGACGATCCGGGCCGACCCGCGCGGCCGCGAACCGCGCCCGTACCACGGCACCCTCCTGATCGACGCCCCGGATTCCCGGAACGGTCCCCTGCGTATCCCCGTGACCATGGTCCTCTCTTCTCTGTCCCCACCCGCCGGCCTGCACGCATGGGGGTCCAACGACTGGGGACAGACACTTGTTCCCTCCAACGCCGTCGACGCCACCCGGGTCGCGGCGGGGGCCTGGCATTCGCTTGCCGTCCTCTCCAACGGCACGCTCATCGCCTGGGGCCGCGGCGACGAGGGACAGACAACTATTCCGCCCGGCCTCGCCAACGTCGTCGCCACGGCCGGCGGCCAGGCGCATTCTGTTGCCCTCAAGTCGGATGGATCTGTCGCCGCCTGGGGCCGCGGCAGCGAGGGACAGACAAATACACCCGCCGGCCTCTCCAATGTCGTGGCCATCGCCGCCGGTGGCCACAGTTCCATGGCGCTCCGCTCGAACGGGACGATCGCGGTGTGGGGACAGGCAACTGGATCCGTTCCCGCCTCGGTCACCTCCGCCGTCGAAGTGGTGGCCGGGGGCCGCCATGCCGTCGCACTCCTGCGCGATGGCTCGGTCGTGGCTTGGGGCGAGAACGACAAGGGACAGACAAATGTCCCGGGCGGCCTGCGCGCCCTGTCCCTCTCTGCCGGTTCCGACCACACGGCCGCCGTGAAGGACGATGGAACCGTCGCCGCCTGGGGACGCGGCGACGAGGGACAGACCCTTGTCCCCGGGGGCCTCTCCAACGTGGTTTTCACCTCTGCAGGTGAGACATATACCGCTGCCCTGAAAGACGATGGATCGGTTGTAGCCTGGGGCGTTGGCGATGGAATCTCTGTCCCCTCCGGGGTCACCGGGGTCGTCGCCCTCGCAGGAGGAGCGGCCCATGAACTGGCGCTCTTCCCGGCCCGGCGGCTGGTCGTCGAATCCGCGCACGGCGAACCTGTCCCCGCCCGCGGCCTGACCTTGCATCTCCGTGACGCCCCGGTTGAGTTGTCTGTCCCTTCCCCGCTCGAAGCCGGGGGGACACAGAATGTGGCGACGGGGTGGACCCGGATCGGAAGCGACCCGGGCAGCGGGATCGGCACATCCGTGGTCTTCGCGTTGGGGACAGACACCACGCAGACCTGGGTTTGGGCGACGAACTACTGGTTGTCCGCAATCTCCTCAACAGAAGGCGGATCCGTAGCGCCTACGGGCGGCTGGTTTGCGGTCGACTCGACCGCCACGGTCACGGCCGCCGCGGCGGACTACCATCACTGGACGGGCTGGACGGGCAACACGGCGGGGACAGAGACGAACGGACTCATGTTGTCTGTCCCCATCGACCAGCCGCGCAGCGTGGCGGCGCTCTTCGCGCCCAACTTGGCGGCGTTCGGCGTCCCGGAGGCGTGGCTGGCGCAGTTTGGATGGACTCACGACTTCGACGCGGCGGCGCTTGGGGACACAGATGGAGACACGGCCCCGGCGTGGGAGGAGTGGGCGGCAGACACCGTCCCTACGAACGGCGTCTCGGTCCTTCGCGTCTGGAACATCGCGATCGCCGAGGGGAACGTGACCCTCGAATGGTCCGGCGGCACCTCGCGCACGCAGTTCGTCGAGCGCACCGAAAGCCTCGTTGCCCCGGACTGGATCCCTGTCTACACGAACCTTCCCCCGACCCCCTCAACCAACTCCCTCGTCCTCCCTGTCACGACCGGCTCCGTCTTTCGCCTCCGCATCCCCCTGCCGTGACCGAATTCCGGTGTTCGATACTCGCGGCTCTGCGGTTCAAGACCGGTGTTCAAGAGATGCCCAGTTTTCGAAGCAGGTCCTGCACACGTTCGTATGCGTCCCGCTGAATGAATGCCCGCTCTTCCGGATCGGTGAGCTCTTCGAAATCCGCAACTGACTTCGGCCCGACATGGTCGGGCGATGCAAACTTCTCGGCAATGTGCCGGAGCCCTTCAATGACCAACCCGTGTCCAATGTGAGGCGCAAACTCGGTCGCCAGGGAATCCGAGCCGCCAGGGTAGTTCTTCACGCAGTAGTACGCGTCCCAAGAGTCCTTCTCCTTGAGTCGGGTCGCCATGGCCATTCCCTTCATCGCCAGAAAGGGAATGATGCCAGCGACCCGGATGGTGCCCGTGTCCCTGGCGCCGTCCGGCAACATACCCTGGACAGGAATCTCTCTTGCAGATTCAAAGGCCAGATCGCAACCGCGCGCCTTCCGCGCCCGAACATCTTGGACCTCCTGGGTGCGGTGCTTTCTGGTTGTTCCATCGTACTCCCGTGCCAGAAGGTCAACCTCGATTTCGAGTGGACGTCCGCCGACCGTGACCGTTCGCCAGAAGATGAAGGGCTGGTTCTCGTCCTGCCGGTATCCTCGGTCCAGGAGCAGTTTGCGAATGGTCGTGTAGCCCGGATCGCGCAGGGTCTTGTGGTTCAGCGCCAGATCAACGTCCATGCTGCCGATATGCCGAGCCTTGTCCTGAGGGATCAGCAACGACGGCACCCAGCCGCCGACCACGACAATGTCATCGCGGTATTCGCCGAGAAGGTGAACCAACTCCAGCATTACGGAGCGGGCCGCCTCGACCTGTTGGGCGTCGTAATCTCTCTTGGTCACCATAGCTTGGACAACTCCTGCTTCAGGACGGCACCGGCAGCCTCTTCACCGCGGCCCTTGTGCC
>CAYXFW010000083.1:0-8851 GCA_964464305.1 uncultured Verrucomicrobiota bacterium | reverse complement strand
GATCTGCCTTCGCGTCCGTATGCCCCACGGGCAGGGCCAGGGCGCGGCGCCGGAGGAAATCCGCGTCTTCGCGGAGCACCACCTGCGCGGCGGTCCGCCGCTGCCGCGGATCGTGAAGCAGGGCGGCGACGCGCACACGGTGTGGGCGGAGTACGAATCCCCCGCCCCTCCCACGGGCGCGGAACTCTGTTTCACGCGCGACACCGGCGCCTGGAAGGAACGGAAATGGGAGACGGCCGGAGCGAAGCTGGACACCGCCGCCCGGCACATCTCCGCCAGTCTTCCCCAAGGCGCCACAGTCGCGTACCTCAACCTTCTCGCGTCCACGAACTGCCTGGTGAGCGCCGAGCATGTGTGCCCGCCCTCCACCGCGCGGGGTGCGCTGTAGGCGCGGGCGCAAACGGTATCCCCCGTTTGCGCTGGTGGCGGACGGGGGGCGGTCGTAGAGTGGACCGACGGAGGATCGCCATGTTCAAGCATCAAGTCACCGTGAGGCTGCATGACACCGACGCGGCGGGCGTCCTCTATTTCGCCCACCAGTTCCGGATTGCACACGAGGCGTACGAGGCGTTCATGGCCGCGGCCGGCTTCGGACTCGGCGACCTCCTCCGGGCGGGTGCGACGGCGCTTCCCATCGTGCATGCGGAGGCGGATTATCGCGCGCCGCTCCGGGTGGGCGACGAGTTGACGGTCTCTCTGAGCGTGAAGCGGCTGGGGCGTACTTCGTTTACGCTGGACTACAGTCTGACCCGTGCGGGGCGCGTTGTCGGACGCGTCACAACCGCCCATGTCGCCATCGACGGCCGTACGGGCCGCGCGAAGGCACTGCCCGTGCGGTTGCGAAGGATGATGAGGGGAGAATAGAAGAGAGAAGCGAGAAGAGAGAAGGGAGAAGCGGAGAAGGGTCAGTCCTCTGCTGCCAGGGACTGGAACCGGGGTAGATCCGGTTTGGGGCCTGTTGCGCTCTCGGGCCATTCGCGGAAACGCACGGGGATCTTGAACCGCGGCAGGTCATGACCGAGGCGGTCGCGCAGCTCGGCGTCCGGAAGCGGGGCGCCGCGCCAGCGCAGGAAAGCCACGGGGCGCGCGCCAAACTCGGCGTCCGGCCGCGGCACGACAACCGCCTCCGCGACCCCGGGCAGGGCGGCGAGCCGGGATTCGATCTCCTCCGGCTGGATGTTCTCGCCGCCGGAGATGAAAAGACGGTCCCTGCGGCCGCGCACGGTGAGGTATCCGTCGCTGTCCAGCACGCCAAGATCCCCCGTGGCGAACCAGCCCTCCGCATCCGTCGGAAGATCCAGGGCGGCCCCCTCCAGGTAACCGCGGAAAAGCGTCGGCCCGCGCACGAGAATCTCGCCGTCCGCGGCGACACGGAGTTCGCGGTGGGCGAGCAGGCGCCCGCTCGTGCCCCGTTTCGCGGCAGGCGCGCCGGCAGACATGGCGCAGACCTGGGAGGCCATTTCCGTGAGGCCGTAGCTGGTACGTACTGGCCAGCCGCGCTGCAACGCATCCGCGACGGCGGCCGAGGACGCCGGACCGCCGCCGAGCAGAATGACCTTGAGCCCGGAAAGGGCGTCGGCCGAATCGTTCCCGTACAGGAGGCGGTGAAGTTGCGTAGGAACGAGCGAGGCATGCGTGATGCCCAGCCTTGCCACCGCGTCCCCGATCGACTCGCCGGGACGCGGAATCGCCACCGCCGCGCCGGCCTGCGCGCACCGGAACAGGATGCCCAGTCCGCCGACGTGGCACAGCGGCAGCGCGAGAAGCCAGCGGTCGCACGGCGCCAGGGGCGCATTCGCATTGGCACCGAGCGCGCTCCAGCGGTGGGCCGCCAACGTATGCGCCACCGCCTTGGGCCGGCCGGAGGAACCGGAGGTGAACAGGATCGTCGCGAGCGCCCCGGGATCCTCCGGCGGAAGACTGTCCATCCCGCCCCTCGCATCGCACTCCGCGAGCAGGTCCTCCACCGCCAACCCGGTCGCTCCGTCCGGCGACGGAGCATCTTCGCCGCCAACGAAGTGTTTTGCCGCGACGAGCCGGACCCGGTCGGACACAGCGGCAAGGGGCAGCCGGGTGTCGATCGGACAGGCGACGGCACCGGCACGCCAGCATCCATGCAAAATGACCGGCGCCTGCCAGGTGTTCCCGAGCTGCATTGCGACGCGCGCGCCGGACCCGACACCGGCCCGCCTCAGGTTCCGCGCGACGCGGACGGCCAGATTCTCCAACGCGCCATACGTCAGGGTGACGCCGTCAGCAACGACGGCGGTCGCATCGCGGAACGCGGCGGTCACGCTCCCCCCTTCCATGACGACCGCACCTCGCCGGCCCGAGCCTGGATGAGATCCAGCGTTCCGCCCGCGACGTGCAGGCGGGGCTCCAGCACGTCCTCCGCCAGGAGGCGATAGGTGTCCAGCCCGGCCGGGATCCCGGTCGCGGCGGCCAGTTCGCCCAGCATGCGGATGCCGACGCCCGATTCGTGGGCCGCGCTGAAGACGACGCCGCAGCCGCAGCGCCGGGCCTGTCGCATCCGCGCGAGGCTGCGAGCCAATCCACCGGCCAGCGTCGGCTTGAGGACCCAGGCCACCACCGGCGGAACCGGGTCGGGAACATCGTCATACGATTGCAGTGATTCGTCACACGCGGTACCCACGGTCCGCGGCCAGCCGGCCGGAAGGGCTTCGCCCGCCCGGAGCGGTTCTTCGACATAGTCGACGGGCAGGCCGGCGAGGCCGTGCGCGAAGGCAAGCGCCTCCACGCCCGTCCACGCCCGGTTGGCATCGAGCCGCCACCGCACCGCGGGCGCGGCCGCCGTGGCGGCGCGCACCGCGGCCAGTTCGACGTCGATCGGGTGGCGGCCCACCTTCAGCTTGATCGAGAGGAAGCCTTCCGCCGCGCACCGCGCCACCGCCCCTGGCCACGTGCTCGGATCGCCGCCGATCAAGGCGTTGACCGTGCAACGATCCGATTCCACGCCCAGCAGCCAGGCGCCGGGTGCCTGGCCGGCCTCCGCGGCGGCGGCGGTGACAAGGGCGGTCTCGACCGCGAAGCGCGCGGACGACGACAGCGCCTGCCGCAGATTCGAAAGGCGGTCCAGGTCCGCGGGCGACAGGACGTCGAAACCCACCATGCGGACCGCCAGATCCCGAAGCTCCTGCTCCGCCTGCGGACGGTTCTCGACGCTGAAGCCGGGCAGCGGGGCGGCATCGCCCCAGCCCTCCGCGCCGGCGGTGGATTCAACGCGCACAAGGACCCCGTCGCGCCGGTCGATGCGTCGGTTTCCCACCTGCAACGGCTCCCGGAGGCGCAGCTCATAGGGCACGACGTCCACGCAGGCGACGTTCACAGCAGCCACCCCGCGGAGAAGAGCGCCGCATGGAAGAGCGAGAGAAGTGCCGTGTAGCCGAGCCAAGGGTTCAGCGCCCTGCCCTGCGCGCGGCCCCAGACCGCGCGCAGGGCGGGGATCGCGGGGACGAGGACAAGGGCCGCGAGTCCGGCGGCCGGCGGCGCGCCGAGGAACCGGACAAGTCCGCAGGCCACGAGCACCGCCCCCGCGATGCACACGGTGTATTCCACGCGCGCGAACGTCGCTCCGAATCGCACGGCCAGCGTGCGCTTGCCGGCCCGCGCATCGCCTTCGCGATCGCGCAGGTTGTTCACCGTCAGGATCGCAACCGACAGCAGGCCCGGGGCGACGCCCGCCGCGACCGGCGTCCACGACCACGCGAGCGTCTGCACGTAGTACGTCCCGGCCACCGCGACCGGTCCGAAGAACACGAACGAAAACAGGTCGCCGAGGCCGAGGTAGCCGAGCGGTTTCGGGCCGGCCGTGTACAGCGCGGCCGAGGCGATGGCCAGCGCGCCGACGGCAGCCAGCGGCCAGCCGCCGCGGATCACGAGAGGGACGGCCGCGAGCGCGGCGAGCGCAAACGCGAGCACCGTCGCGCGGACCATGGCCGCCGGGGAAACCAGCCCGGCCGCCGTGGCGCGCAGGGGGCCGGTGCGGTCGGCGCCGTCCGCGCCCTTGGCGAAGTCGGCGACATCGTTGCACAGGTTGGCGCCGATCTGGACGAGCAGACCGGCCGCCAGGGCACACAGGGCGGAGGGCACATGGGCGCCACCGGCGCCGTACGCCATGGCAATGCCCATGCCCACGGGTGCGATCACGGCCCCCAGGGTCCGGGGGCGGGCGGCGAGAATCCAGGGCCGGAGAGGGGTCACGATCGGGCCTGCCTATTCCCGGCGGGGAAACCGGGAGAAATCGGGCTTTCGCTTCTCGAGGAAGGCGCGCCGCCCCTCCTGGGCCTCCTCGGTCATGTAATAGAGCATCGTGGCATCGCCGGAGAGCTGCTGCAGTCCGGTCTGGCCATCGCAGTCGGCGTTGAGCGCAGCCTTGAGGCAGCGGAGCGCAAGCGGCGATTTCTCGAGGATCTCGCGACACCACCGGAGCGTCTCCGTTTCGAGTTCGGCCAGCGGCACGACGGTGTTGACGAGGCCCATGTCGAGGGCCTGCCGCGCATTGTACTGGCGGCAGAGGAACCAGATCTCGCGGGCCTTCTTCTGACCCACGATGCGCGCGAGATACGAGGCGCCGAAGCCGCCGTCGAACGATCCGACCTTGGGCCCGGTCTGCCCGAAGATCGCGTTGTCGGCCGCAATGGTGAGGTCGCACACGAGGTGCAGCACGTGTCCGCCGCCGATGGCGTAACCGGCGACCATGGCGACGACCGGTTTGGGGCAGGTCCGGATGTCGCGCTGGAGCTCGAGCACATTGAGATGGTGGCGCCCGCTTTCGTCGCGGTAGCCGGCGTCGCCGCGGATCTTCTGGTCGCCGCCGGAACAGAAGGCCTTGTCGCCCTCGCCAGTCAGGATGACGACCCCGATCCCCTCGTCCCTTCGCGCGTCGCGCAGCGCGGCGATCATCTCGTCCACGGTCAGCGGTCGGAACGCATTGTGCACCTCGGGTCGCGCAATCGTGATCTTTGCGATGCCGCCAGCCTTTTCGTAGCGGATGTCCCGGTAGTCCCCGGCCGTGACCCACTTGATGTCGTTCATCGACGATCCCCATTGTTGCCGCGGATGAATGCGGCGATCCGCCGGTTCGCAAATGCCGGCCGCTCCAGATGCGGCATGTGCCCGGCGCCGGGAACTGTAAGGAGCCGGCCGCGCGGGCACAAGCGCGCGGCCCGGGCCATGAGACGGTCGTAGCTCGCATCCTCCGCGCCGGCGACGAACAGAACCGGCGCATCGAGGTCCGCGAGCCGCGGCCACAGGGACGGCTGGCGGCCCACGGTGAGCGCGCGGAGGGCGGCCGCGCGGGGGCCGGGTTCGCCGCGCGAGCGGAGGGCGCGCAGCCGCGCGGCCAGCGCGGGTCGCCGCAGGAGCGAGGCGAACAAGGGCTGCGCGTACCACGCGCGAACGAAGGCCGCCAGTCCGTCGCGCTCCAGCGCATCGGCCCGCCGGTCATCCGTGTGCGCGCGCGTCGTCCGCGCGCGCGTCGTCGGGAGACCCGGCGACGCGGAAATCGCCACGACCGAGGCCGTCGGGACCCCGCGACGAAGCGCGACAGCCAGGGCCAGCCGCCCTCCCATGGAGTAGCCCACCACGTGGGCCGGCACCGGAAGAGAACGGAGAAACTCCGCGATTTCGTCCACTGCGCGCCGGAAGGGGATGGCGGGGCCGGCGCCATGGCCGGGCAAGGTCCAAGCCGTCACGCCGAACCCGGGACCCAGCGCGCGGGCCAGCGGCGCCCAATCGTCCGGTCCGCCAAGAAACCCGTGCAGGCAGAGCACGGGGCGCGGTCCGCCGGAGAGCCTCACCGCCTTCGGGTCCGGCGCGGTCATGACGGGCCGGCATCCGCAATGCGGGCCGCGGCGGTCTGGAGGGACCGGACCGCCCGCGCTGTCGCGGCGCGGCGCGTGCGAACCTCGATCAGACATGGGCGGCCGCCGCGGGCCGCGGCGCGCCACGCAGCCGTCATGCCCGTCAGCGTGGCGGGCGCCGCGTAGGCGAGGCCGAACATCTCCGCCGCCGCGCGGAAGGTCAGCCCGTGGGGCGTACCGAACACGCGCTCGAAATGACGGGAGGATGCCGCCGCGGGGAGCAGCGAGAAGATGCCGCCGCCGTCGTTGTTCACGACAACGACGATCGCCGGCGAGCGGGCGCCGCGGAGCAGGGCCAGAGAATTGAGGTCATGCAGCAGGCCCAGGTCGCCGATCAGAAGCGTCACGGGTCGCCGCGAGCCGCGGGCGTAGCCGGCGGCGGTCGCGACCTGTCCATCGATCCCACTCAGCCCGCGGTTGGCCGCAACCGGAACATGTGCGCCGCGTGCGGACGCGAATGCGGCCGCGAGCCGGATCGGCAGGCTATTGCCCAGGAACCAGGCGTCACCGTCGCGCAGTAGCCTGGACAGGGTCCATGCGACGCCGGGTTCGGAGACCGCCGAGCCAGCGGAGAAACGGCGTGCCAGTTCCTTTTCGATGCGCTCCGAGGCCCGCTGCCACGCGCCCAGTGCCGCTGAAGGTCCGGTGCCCGCGGGCAGCTCGCAACACATCGCCCCTGCGAACGCTTCCGGGTCTGCAGATACACGCAAGCCCGGGCGGTGGCCGGGATCCACGCGACCGGGCGTCGGATCGACCACGACCCGCCGCGCGATGCGCGCATCCGCCGCCAGCCCGAGGAACCTGCGCGTGACGAATCCCGACCCGAACTGGAGGATCGTGTCGCACCCGGCGCCGTCCGCGAACCGGTCGCCGCCGAGTGCGAGGTCGGCATGGGCGATGACCTCCGGTTCGCCTGCTCCGAGGCGCAGCCCCGATTGAAGATCGGGCAGCAGCGGCCAGCCTAGACGGCCGGCCAGCGCGGCGACTGCGTTTCCGGCGGCCGGCGTCAGGCGGCCGGCCAGCACCAGGCCACGGCCGGCGGTCGCGGCGATTTCCAGGGCCGCATCGAGGGACGCCCCGCCCGACGGAAGCGGATCGTGTGTCACGGTCACCCAGGGCCGCCCGGACTTCCGCCAACCCGCCAGGCCGCGGGGCGAGCGGGCGGCGGGCGGCGGATCGCGGAACATGCAGTTAAGATGTGCGGGGCCGCGGGTGCCGGACATGGCGGCGCGGACCGCCTCATCGATCGCCGTCAGCATCGCCTCCGGCGGCATCCCCTCCCCCGGTGGCGGAAAGTCAAAGACGGCACGCGTGAGGCCCCCGAAGATCCGGGCTTGGTCGCCGGCCTGATTGGCGCCGCAGGCGCGAAGCTCAAACGGCCGATCGGCCGTGAGCGCAATCAGGGGGACGCCCGCGTGGTGGGCCTCCGCCATGGCGGGAACGAGATTGGCGACGGCGGTTCCCGACGTTGTGAGAACGACCGCCGGACATCCGGATCCCAGGGCGACGCCGAGCATGTGGAACCCTAGGCCGCGTTCGTCCGGATGGACGATCAGGTCGAAGCCGCCGTGATCCGCGGCCGCCTCGGCCAGGGGGCCGGATCGCGAACCGGGCGCCACGCCCACGGCACGGACACCGCACCGATGGAGTTCCTCCAGCAGCAGGCCCGCCCAGACCCGGTTGAGGTTCGGCACGTTCGCGTTCATGAAGCGCCAAGAATGGCGAGAAACGAGGCGAGTTTCGACTCAATTTCGTCCCACTCCGCGGCCGGGTCCGAGCCGGGGACGATACCGGCGCCGGAGAAGAGGCACAGGCGCGGGCCTGCGACGAGTCCGCAGCGCAGCGCGACGGCAAACTCCGCGGCGTCGGGCCCGACCCAGCCGACCGGTCCGGTGTACCAGCCCCGATCGAATGGCTCGAGCCGCCCCAGCAACGCCATCGCGGCACCGGCGGGCTCGCCGCCCACCGCAGGGGTCGGGTGCAACCTGCGTAGGATCGCGGGATCGTCCGCCTCCTCCCGCAGTTCCGCCTCCACGCCGACGGCCAGGTGCTGTACGCGCGCCAGTTTGAGCACCGCGGGATCGGGATCGCAGCGGACCGACACACTCAAGGGGGCCAGCGCGGCCCGGACGCCGTCGGCCACCAGGCCGTGCTCCCGCCGCTCCTTCGGGCTCGCCATCAGTTCCGCGGCGAGACATGCATCGGCCGCCGCCGTCGCGCCGCGGGCCCGGGTGGCGGCGACCGCCTCGCTGAGCACGCGGCGGCCACGCCGCCGGTAGAGGCGTTCCGGGGAGGCGCCGACGAACGCGACCCCGGCATCGTGGATGCCGCAGAACTGGTAGCAGCGGCCCGACTCCTCGCGCATGCGGTGCATCAGCGTCAGGGCGTCCACGGGGCGGTCCGTTTCGAAGCAGACGCGCCGTGCGAGGACCACTTTCGCGAGCCCGCCGGCGTGAAGTTCGTCCAGCGCCGCCCCGACCATGCGCATCCAGCCGGCGCGATCGGGCGTGTCCCGGCGTCCGCGCATCGCGCCCACGGCGCCCGGCTGGAACGCCGGCGGAAACGACATCGCCTCCAGCGCGGCCCGCGCCCGCGGAACCGGGTCGGCGCCGGGACGGAAGACGAGATTGCACACGAGATCCGCCGCGCCGTCCCCGCGCCGGTGCACTTCGAATTCGGGCAGGACGAAACGATAGGCCTGGAATGGCCGCCAGAACGGATCGTCCGGCCTCCAGGGACCGAATCGGAAGCCGCCGTAGTATCGCGTCTCCGGATCCGCCCCCTCCCAGCGCGACCGGAGGGCGCGCCAGCAACCCTCGTAGTCGCCCGCCTCCATGCCCTTGACCTCGTCGGCTTCGCCGAGGGCGGCCACATCGAGACCGGAGTCGCGGTCGGCCCAGTATCCCTTGATCCGCCCGGGCTGGGCCGCCAGCCACGCGAGCAGGTCCACCGATCCCACGGGTTCGACC
>CAYXFW010000082.1:0-8869 GCA_964464305.1 uncultured Verrucomicrobiota bacterium | reverse complement strand
CGCGCCACCTATTGCATCCTTGTCTCTTGCATGCCTTTCATGGCGACTCACCTGCGAAGAAGAAGCTGCGTCACTGTTTCTATGTCCCCATCCTCCCTCAATGCGCCGAGGGCACGAGGAGGGGCGGGATGCCGAGGATCTGGAGGCTGTAGTCTTCGAGACGAAGGGTGGAGGGACGCTCGAGGCGCAGGCGCCACACCTCATCGTTGGGGGATGCGGAGCGCTCGACTCTCAGCACGGCGGGACGGGAGATGTCGTCCTGCGTCTGCACGATCCGGCCCGACGGATCCAGGATCGCGGCTTTGACCCCCTCGCCTCCCGAGCCGGTCACCCGCACTGCGAACGGCCCGACGCCGGCGGGAACCCGGATGCCGTACTCCCCGGAATCGCAGAAGAAGGACACCGATTTCCGGTCCGTCACCGCGCACAGGGCGGACGTGGCGGAGCGGATACGGAACGCGCACGGTCCGCCGCCGGCCTCGATCCGATGCATGCCGTCCTCGGCGGCCGCGAAGCCCAGGACCGCTTCGGCGCCGGCTTCCACCGTCCGCTGAAGGACCACCGCTCCCGAGGGACCCGTCACGCGCACCGGGATCCGGTGCGGCGCGGGGCCGATCGGCTGGACCCTCACGGCCAGTTCCACCTCCTGGCCCGGAACAGCCCGGAACACGAGGTCCGCCTCGCCGCGCAGCCGCCATACGGCCCCCGTCGCAGCGGAGGCCGGAACGTCGCGCACGGGATCGATCGCCACCGCGGGGAGCATGGCCGCGGCCACGTCCGGAAACCACGCTGCAAGGCGGCGGTCGTCGAGCACCACGGTTTCGCGAAGCGACCCCGCTTCGAACTCGAACCGGCCGGTCACGCGCCGCAGCGCGCGTAGGCGGCCGTCGGTCTTCCACTCCAGCGGCCGGACGCCATCCGCCGCCGCAAGACGTCCGCCTTCGATGACGACTCCGCCGATCTCGTGCGGTGCATCGGGCCGCGCGGCGAGAAGGATCGGCGCGCGCGACGGATCGCGCGTTTCGATCCGACAGCCTGAGAACGCCAGCGAGGACACAGCGGCCGCCGGGTTATAGACGGTCACGACGTGGCCCGTCGTCTCGAGGAACGAGCAGTCCGCGAAGACGGCCGTCCCGCGCGTCGACCCGTTGGACCCCGAGGCCGAGTTCCAGTACACGGCGCCGCGCAGGAGGTTGTCCGACGTCCGGCACCGCTCCACGCGGAACGACACCGGCTCCGAAGCGCCGGTCATGTTGTGCAGGGCGAACAGGAGTGCGCCCCCGGCGTTGTTCGTGAGGACGCAGTCGCGCATCACGCAATCCACCAGCCGCTCCCGCGCGTGGTTCGGCTCGAAATCGATGCCCGCCATGGGCGCGGTTCCCCGCGTGTTGACGAGCGCGCAGCGTTCGATCCGGAGATCCTCCGCCGAGATCACGCTGATGCCCTGGCGGTGGTGGCCGTCGCACACGACATCGCGGATGACGACGTTCCGGCAGGGCTCGCCCCGCGCTCCGGCGCCGAGGTAGATGCCGTCGCCGCCGCTGCGCGCGAGGACGAGCCCCTCGATCCGCACGTTGACGCAGGCGCGCAGGAGAACGGCGTGGCGCCATTCGGCGGGCGCATAGTTGGTCGAGGCGTAGTCCTCCTGCCACATGCGAAGAGTCGCGCCGGGTCCGGACAGGACGAGGTTCGTCCTCGTGTCGGCGCTGAAGAGGCAGTCCCCCTTGCCCCGGTAGCCCCCCCGCCGCGCCTCCACGACGACGCCGGGCTCGAACACGACTTCGAGATTGCCGGGCAGCGCAAGCGGATCGACGATCCACGGCCCCCCGCAGTTCCCGACGACCACGCGCCGCGCCCCCGAAGTCAACGCCGCCTGAAGCGCGGCCGTCGCGTTCGTGGGGTTGAACCCCCACCACTCGGCCCGCGCCTCGGTGCGTTGTCCCGCGAGTACCTCGGCGACCGCGGCGGGGTCCGGCCCCGGTGCGGCGGCGACGGACAGGGCGGAGGCGGCAAGGACCGCGCAGGCAGCCCGGTGGCATGCGGCGTTCATGACTCCGAGTATCCGAAGCTCCGCCCCGCCCGGTCAAGCCCGGCGGCAGTCAACACGAAGACGCAAAGGACGCGAAGACGCGACAGGGGGACGGCGAGGCCAACCGCCGCGACGGTCGCGACTACCGGACGCGCGACCCGGCGACTACGTCCCGGTCGTGCCAGCCTGGCCGGCCTGTTCTTCGAGGAACAGCTTATATTCGACGCTGTCGACGAGGGCCTCCCACGAGGCCTCGATCAGGTTGTCGGACACGCCAATCGTGTTCCAGGTGTGCTTGCCGGAGGCGGACTCGATCAGTACGCGCGTCTTGGCCGCCGTCGCCTCCTTGGGGTCGAGGATACGGACGCTGTAGTCCGTCAGCTTGACGTCGCGCACGGACGGATGGAACGGCTCGAGCGCCTTCCGCAACGCGTTGTTCAGCGCGTCGACCGGGCCGTCGCCCTCGCCGACGGTGTGGACCGCCTGGTCGCCGACGCGGAGCTTCACGGTCGCCTCGGAAATGCAGGCCTCGCCGGCACAGCGCTTCTCGACGATGACGCGGAAGCCGTCGAGGTGGAAGAATGCCTTGTGCTGCTTGAGCACCTTCTGGATCAGCAGCTTGAACGAGGCGTCGGCCGCCTCGAACTGGTAGCCTTCCTTTTCCATCCTCTCGAGCTCGCGCAGGACTTCGCGGACCTCCGGCGCGTCGCGGTCCATCTCGATGCCCATTTCGACGGCCTTGAGAAAGACGTTGCTGGCTCCGGACAGCTCCGACACCAGGATCCGGCGCTCGTTGCCGACAGCCTCCGGCTCGATGTGCTCGTAGGCGCGGCGATTCTTCCGCACGGCGTCCGCGTGGATGCCGGCCTTGTGCGCGAAGGCGCTGCTGCCGACGAACGGCTGCTTCGACTGCGGGCGGACATCGGCCATTTCGCAGACGAACTCCGCGATGGACCTTAGCTCGGTCAGCGAGCCGGAATGGAGGCAGTCGAGGCCCATCTTCAGCCGGAGGTTCGGGATCACCGAGCACAGGTTCGCGTTGCCGGTGCGCTCGCCGAATCCGTTGATCGTGCCCTGAACATGGCAGGCGCCGGTGCGAACCGCCTCGAGGGAGTTCGCCACGGCCATCTCGCCGTCGTTGTGGGCGTGGATGCCGATCCGCCCGCCGTCGGCGCGCAACACCGCCGCCGTGATGTCCGCGATCTCGTGCGGGAGCGAGCCGCCGTTGGTGTCGCAGAGCACGAGCACGCCGGCCCCGGCCTCGCGCGCGGCGCGCAAGGTCCGCAGGGCGTACTCGGGGTTGTCCTTGTAGCCGTCGAAGAAGTGCTCGGCATCGTAGACGACCTCGCGCCCGTTCTCGCGGAGGACGCGGACGGTGTCGCCGATCATCCGGAGATTCTCGTCGTCCGCCACGCGAAGGATGTCGCGCACGTGCAGCAGCCACGCCTTCCCGAAGATCGTCGCAACGGGCGTCTCCGCCTCGAGCAGCGCCTTCACGCCGGGATCGTCCGCCACCGTGTGTTTCGCGCGCCGCGTGCTGCCGAACGCGGCGATCTTCGCATGCTTGAGCGGGATCCGGCGGATCTCGCGGAAGAAGTCCATATCCTTGGGGTTCGACGCCGCGTAGCCGCCTTCGATGACGTCGACGCCGAGTGCATCGAGCCGCTGGGCGACCTGCAGCTTGCCGGGCCCGGAGAAGGAGATGCCCTCGCCCTGGGCGCCGTCGCGCAGGGTTGTGTCATAGATCTCGATGCGGCGGCTCATCGGCGGCCTCGTCCGGCAGGCGGCGCGCGGCGGCGGGTTGCGGACCGCGGGGTGGGCCGGGCGGCGGGCGCCGCCGTCTCGCGTTCGAGGCCGAACTCGCGATGCAGCACGCGGATCGCCTCGTCGGCCTGCGACTTCGGAATGACCACCGAGATCTTGATCTCGGAGGTCGAGATCATGTGGATGTCGATGCCGTGCCCCGCGAGCGCCGAGAACATTCGCGCGGCGATGCCCGAGTGGCTTCGCATGCCGACGCCGACGACGCTGACCTTCGCGATGTTGCTGTCGTGCGTGACACCGCTGGAGCTGACCTCCGGGACAACGGACTGGAGGACCGCGAGGGTCTGCTTGAGATCGGACTCGGGGACGGTGAACGAGAGATCCGCGAGCTGGCCCTGCCCGCTGACATTGAGCACGATCATATCGACGTTGACGTTCGCCTTTGCAAGAGCCTGGAAGATGCCGGCCGCGATGCCGGGGCGGTCGGGCACGCCGAGCACCGTCACCTTCGCCTGCTTCTTGTCCGCCGCCACGCCGCGCACCACGATGTTTTCCATGGCCTTCACCTCTTCCTTCACCAGGGTCCCCGGTCGGTCCTCGAAACTCGAGAGCACTTCCAGCGTCACGCCGTACGCCTTCGCAAACTCGACCGCCCGCGATTGAAGCACCGCCGCCCCCATGCTGGCCAGCTCGAGCATCTCGTCGTAGGAGATCTCGTCGAGCTTGCGGGCCTCGGGCACGATGCGGGGGTCGGTCGTGAAGACGCCCGGCACATCCTTGCAGAACTGGCAGCGGTCCGCCTTCAGCGCCCACGCGAGCGCGACGGCCGTCATGTCGGACCCGCCGCGGCCGAGGGTCACGATGTCCGCGGCGGGATCCAGACCCTGGAACCCGGCGACGATGACGACCTTGCCGGCGGCGAGCGCCTCCTGGATCCGGCCGGGTTTCACGTCCACGATCCGGCCCTTCAGGTGGATGCTCTCGGCGGCGATGCCTGCCTGCGGCCCCGTGAACGAGATCGCGGGGACCCCAAGGCGGTGCAGCGCCATGGTCAGGATGGCGATGGACACCTGTTCGCCCGTCGCCAGGAGGACGTCCATCTCGCGCGGATCCGGATCGGGGTTGACCTGCCGGGCGAGTTCGACCAGGTCGTCCGTCGCGTCGCCCATCGCGCTGACGACGACGACCACGCCGTGCCCGCCGTCGCGCGTGCGCCGGATGCGGTCCGCGACGTTCATCATGCACTTCGCGTCCGCCACCGAGCTTCCGCCGTATTTTTGAACGTAGAGCGCCATGTGCGTTTCCCATCCGCGCCCCGGCACGCCGGGGGCTAGTCCATTCCGTCCAGATCCTCGATCCGAAGACATACCGGCGGGGCGCCCGCGCCGTCCACCGCGGCCAGGTCCCGCAATGCGTCGCGCATCGCCTCGGCGCCGGTCCGGTGCGTCAGGAACAGCACGGGCACATGCGGCCCGGAGGTTCCTTCGCGCTGCACGACCGAGGCGATGCTGATGCCGTGGCTGCCGAGGACGTCCGCGGCGCGGCCGAGCATGCCGGGACGCTCGGGCAGCGTGAGGCGCAGGTAATAGCGCTCCGGGTCCGACGATGCGGCCCGCGGAAGCGCGGAAGGCCCGGCGTAGGCGTCGTCGTGCGGCGAACCGGCCGCCAGCCGCCGGGCTGCGTCGGCCACGTCGCCGACGATCGCGCTCGCGGTCGGATAGCGGCCGGCGCCCCGGCCGTGGTACAGCGTGTCGCCGACCGCATCGCCCTTCACCAGCACGGCGTTGAACACACCGCGGACCTGGCCGATGAGATGCCCCGCGGGCACCAGGCACGGCCCGACGGCGACGTCCGCCGCGCCGTCCCCGGCATGCACGACCGCCAGCAGTTTGATGCGGTAGCCCAGCTCGTGCGCGTATTCGAGATCGAGGTTCGAAACCCGGCGGATGCCCTCCACCCGGACCGACTCCAACGGCACCGGCCGGCCGCATGCGAGTGTCGCCAGGATGGCCGCCTTGTGCGCCGTGTCGTGTCCGTCAACGTCGAGGGACGGGTCCGCTTCCGCGTAGCCCGCCGCCTGGGCCTCCCGGAGCACCGTCTCGAACGGCGCATTCTCCTCCTCCATGCGCGTAAGGATGTAGTTGCAGGTGCCGTTGAGTATGCCGTAGATCCGGTCGATCCGGTTGGCGACGAGGCCCTGACGGATCGCGCGGATGACCGGAACCCCGCCGGCCACCGCGGCCTCGAAGTAGACCCCCGCGCCGTGTGCGCGCGCGGCGGCGAAGATCTCCGGGCCGTGCTGCGCGAGCAGCGCCTTGTTGGCCGTGACCACCGGCTTGCCCAGCGCCAGGGCCCGCAGCGTCAGGTCGCGCGCGATCCGCGTCCCGCCGATCAACTCGACGACGATGCCCACGCGCGGATCGTTCACCACCGCCGTCGCATCGCGCGTCAGCAATGCGCGGTCCACCGTAATTCCGCGATCGCGCTCAAGGTCCGTGTCCGCGATGGCGCGCAGGACCGGACTCACCCCCGTGCGTTCCGCCAGCAGGCCGTTCGCCCGGAGCAGGAGGTCCGCCACCCCCGCGCCCACGGTCCCAAATCCCAGGATTCCGACCCCGATGTCCTTCGTCATATGGCTCCACAAAAAAAAGGCCCCGCATGAGCGGGGCGGGAACGCGGCCGTGGAACGGCTCAGGCGCTCCCGCGCCTCGTCGTCATCTTGCCCTTAATGTTCCGCATCGTTCGCATGGATCAATGGAATTACGTTCATCCTACGCCCCTTTCGGCCGCCGGGCAAGCGGAACCCCCGATGGTCAGAGAACGCGGACCGGCACGTCGTCCGGTTGGGTGACGCTGCGCGCCGAGGGGGCGCCGACCGGGATGGGACGGAAGGTGCCGAGGCCACCACGGTAGTAGACCATCAGGGACAGTGCGGAGAACGTCGTGCCATAGACCGGGCCCATCGCGGTCTCCTCGGCGCCGGCGGGCGTCCAGCTTCCGTCGCCGTTCTGCGCGGCGGTCATGGTCTTCACGAAGGCGCCCTGCCAGCGGGTCCATGCGCCATGCCCGGCGCGGAACATCGCCTGGGTGATGTAGTACCACGCGTACAGCGGCCGGCCGGTGCCCGCGGGCGCGCGGTAGTCGGGCGTGTGCCCTTCGAGCGCGCGCAGCCCGCCCTCGACCTCGCGGCAATCGGCGAGGCCGAGCAACTGCAGCGAAAGAACGCCCACGCCGGTGCAGGCGAGTGTCGGCTCGCTGCCCTCGTCCTTGCCGGGCACCGGCGCGTAGAGGAACCGCCCCGTGGACGCCTGGTGGTTCGCGCGCAGGCCGTCGGCGCACCGGTGCAGGGCGGCCTCGAGCCCCGGCACGTCGGCGTCGGCAAGAACCCCCGCCTTGAGCGCCTGGACCTGCCAGCCCGCGACCGACGTGTCGCGGCGGCCGTTCCTGGCATAACCGTAGGTGAAGGCGCCGGTGTCCTGCTGCCCGGCGACGATCCGGCCGAGGCCGCTTTCCATCGCGATGCGAAGCGAGGGAATCCGGGTGAGGAAATAGGCCTCTGCGATCGCATAGGCGCCGATCGCGTTGGCGTAAACGTTGTCGTCGAAGGCGCCATCCGCCTTCTGGCGCGCGACGAGCCAGCGGATGCCGCGGTCGACCGTCGGACCGTACCGCACGGACGTGGAGGGCGTTTCACCATGCGCCAGGAAGCAGAGCAGCGCCATGCCCGTCATCGCCGTCGGGTTGCGCGCCGCACCGTCGCCTTCCCACGAGCCGTCCGCGAGCTGCCGGTTCTTCAGCCATTCGAGCGCGCGGACCACGTGGACCTCGGTTTCCCTACGCCCTCCGGCGGCATCGATCACGCGTTCCCGCATGGCGCCGGTGACGCCGAAGTTCAGCCCGGCGATCTTCAGGGGACTGCGTGTGTCGAACGGCTCCGGCAGGTCGGCCGGAGGCTCCACGAGATCGTTCGGCGACAGGGGCTCATTCTGGGACGGCAGGGCCACCGCAGGGTCCATGAACACATCGATGTTCTCCGGCGGGCGGTCCGACAGTTCGCGCTGGAACTTATCGAAGTCGGCGGGGACCATCTTCTCGATCCGCATCTCGATCGTCCGGTCCGGAGGCGGCGGCGGAGGCCGCATGGCGATCTGCAGGAGCAGAAATATCACCAGCGCGTGCAGGAGGGCCGAGCCGGTCGGCCCCCAGACGTGGTCGAGGATTCGTTGCAGGCGGGGATCGATCCTTCGGGTCCGGGTTCCGTCCGCGGGCACTGCGTGGGTCTTCATGGCACGCCTCCGGGGGTTGCGACCGCCATTCCGTTCCACCCCCTCTTCCGGCCGGCCTGCGCGATTGGACATCCTGCACATACCCGGTCGAATCCCGGGGAGGGTACAGCGGCAAAATTTTCCCACGTGCGGACTGGACAGACCGCCATTGCGATGTCATAGAGAAGACGGAGTATGTTTCCACGATGCACGCGGTCGAACAGATCTTACAGGACTTGCCGCGCCTCCGGGACGCGGCGGCGGGTTTGCGCGACCTGTTCCTGTCCGACATCGTCCTGATCGGCGAAATCCCCGCCCCGACAGGCGAGGAATCGGCCCGCTCCCGGTTCATCGCCGACCGCTTCGTCGGGGCGGGACTGCACGCCTGCTCGGTCGACGAGAAGGGCAACGCCGTCGGACTTCTCCCCGGCGAAACCGGCCGCAAAACCCTCTTACTTGCGGCTCCGATGGACACGTTCGTCACGGAGGCCGGGGACCAGACCATCGAGGTCGCAAAGGACCGGATGGTCGGGCCGTTCGTCGGCGACAACTGCATCGCCCTGGCGGCGCTGACGGTCCTGCCGGCGCTGTTGGACCGACTGCAGTTGCGGCTCAATTCGCACGTCGTGATGGTCGCCTGCGCAGGGTCCCTCGGCCGCGGCAACCTGGAAGGTCTTCGGCACTTCCTGTCGTCCACCCGCACCCTTCCCGCGGCCGGGATCTGCCTCGAGGGCGTCCAACTGGGCCGGGTCAACTATGCCAGTGCAGGCGTCTTCCGCGGCGAAATCCACTGCCGGCTGCCGAACGACTA
>CAYXFW010000081.1:0-8973 GCA_964464305.1 uncultured Verrucomicrobiota bacterium | reverse complement strand
GCTGGACGTCGCGGTGCGACGGTCTGTTCGATGGGGACCATTCGCCGGCGCTGCCGCTGCCGGAGGGCTTCGACTGGGACGCGTGGATCGGCCCCGCGCCCTTCCGCAACTTCCACTCGGACCTGCATCCGCACGGCTGGCATCTCTGGCACGACTTCGGCAACGGTTCGGTCGGCAACATGGCCTGCCATCTTGTCGATCCCTCCTACTGGGCGCTCAAACTCAAGGGACCGGAGGCGGTGGAGGTGGAGGATATGTATGGGGGCACCGGCGGGGTCTGGCCCATCCGCACCCGCATCCGCTGGGATTTCCCCGCCCGCGAGGGCATGGATCCCGTCAAGATCTACTTTTACGACGGGCTTGCGGCGGATCGGCAATACAGCGAGAAAACGGTGGAGAGGCGGTGGAGAAACACGGCCGACCGCACGTGTCAGAATCTTCCGCCTCTGCTGCTCGAGTTGGAGAAGAAATACGGCCGGGACTTTGGGCGCAACGGCTCGCTGCTTGTGGGCGACAAGGGCATCATGACCATCGGTGAGTTTGGGGACGGGTGCCGCATCGTGCCGGAGGAGGCGCACCGCGCCTTCCCGATGCCTGACAAAGCGCTGCCGCGCATCAAGGGCACGCACCAGTCCGATTTCTTCCGGGCGTGCCGCGGCGGCGCGCCGGCCTGCGCAAACTTCGAGTATTCGGCGCCGCTGGCGGAAATCGCCCTGCTGGGCAACCTCGCGATGCTCGCGGGTCTCAAACGTCGCGTCGAATGGGACGGCGCCGCGATGCGTTGCACCAATCTGCCGGAGCTCAACCGCTTCCTGAAGCCGGCCTATCGTGACGGATGGAGGATGTGATGGCGGCTGCCCGGATACCGGCCGGCGAGGTCCACAGCGAGTTGTACGCGATGTCGGGATCGAGATGACCATGCGCGCAGTCTTGGTGAATGAAGGGCAGTCGCTCGTCTGGACCGAAGTGCCCGATCCGGTTCCGAAGGCCGGCGAGCTTCTTGTTGACGTCCATGCGGCCGCGCTGAACCGTGCCGACCTGCTGCAGCGCGCGGGGACCTACCCGCCACCTCCCGGTTGGCCGGAATGGATGGGGCTCGAGGTGGCGGGCGTTGTCATCGAGGCCCCGGTGGACGGCCGCTGGAGAGCCGGCGACAAGGTCTGTGCGCTGCTTGGCGGCGGCGGATATGCGGAACGGGTTGCTGTTCCCGCGAACATGGCGATGCGGGTTCCGGAAGGGTTGTCCATGGTCGAAGCCGCGGCAATTCCGGAAGCGTTTGCCACCTCCTATCTGAACCTCTGCATCGAGGGTCGCATGAAGGCGGGGGACACGGTTCTCATTCAAGCCGGGGCAAGCGGTCTCGGTATTGCGGCGATCCAGTTGGTGAAGGCCCTGGGCGGCACGGTGATGACGACGGTTAGCACGGACAGAAAGGCTGCGTTCGTCCGGAGTCTCGGCGCCGACATCGTCATCAACCGGACGGTCGACGACCTCGGCGCAGCCATGGATGAACACCCGGCTGATGTTGCGTTGGATTGTATCAGCGGTCCCGGGCTCGGGCCGTGCATCGAGAAGATGGCGATTGGCGGACGATGGATCGTGATCGCGACGCTGGGCGGAACCATGACCGAACTCAACATGAACACGTTCTTCAGGCGAGGCCTCAAGCTTATCGGCAGTACGCTCCGAAGCCGTCCGCCCGAGATGAAAGCTGAGATCCTTGCCGACCTCGAGAGAACTCTCTGGCCGTCGTTCTCTTCCGGAGTGCTCAGACCGGTGATCTACAAGACACTGCCCATCACCGAGGCCGAAGAGGCCCATGCGATTCTCCAGCGTCGAGAGAACATCGGGAAAGTGGTGCTGACGGTCAACGGATAGGACAATGGTGCCGAGTCTTGGCCCGGCATTCGGAAGCGGAAGGATGAAGGTTGAAACCTGAAAGGGAGCGGGAGGGGACGAGGTCGTTCCTGCCTTCCCTTTGGCAATCTGGCAGCGCTTTCACCATGAGTATAACGAATCTTCTCCCGGGTGGGTGGCTGTGTTCGGTGATGGTGGGGCTCGCCGCCGTGGCGACGACTTGTGCGGCCGTGCCGGCGGCTGCACCCAACATCGTCCTTCTCCTCGCCGATGATCTCGGGTACGGCGATATCTCCAGCTACGGCGGCAAGGATGTGCCGACCCCGCGCATCGATCAGCTCGCCCGCGAGGGCGTGCGTTTCACCGATGGCTATGTCACCTGTCCGGCCTGTTCACCGAGCCGGCTCAGCCTGATGGCCGGAGCGTATCCGCAACGCTTCGGCATGACGTGGAACGACGACCGCAGCGCGCACAAGCTGCCGGATGCCCAACAGCTGTTGCCCGAGTTGCTGCGCTCTGCCGGTTACGCCACCGGTCTCGTCGGCAAATGGAACATCGTGCGGCCGGCGGAGACGGTCTTCGACGAAGTGCACGACTTCATCGAGTGGGAGTCGGATTACTTTCCGCAGGAAGACGGACACTACATCGGCAGCCACGCGACGCGGAGCCCCGGGGTCGCCTCGAGCAAGACCCAGTTTTGGGGGCCGAAGCGCGCCGGCGACGAGTACCTGCCGGATCGCATGGGCCGGCATGCGGCGGAGTTCATCGCGCGTCACGCGGCGAAGCCGTTCTTCCTCTACGTGAGCTTCAACGCCGTGCACAGCCCCTGGCAGGGCCGGCGTGCGGATCAAGCGCGATTCGCTCACCTGCCGCACGAGGTGGTGCAGCTCTACGCGTCGATGGTCGCGGCGCTCGACGAGAATGTCGGGCGCATCCTCGACGCGCTGCGCGCGCAGAAACTCGAAGAGAACACGCTGGTGATCTTCCTCGGCGACAACGGCCCGGCCAAGGGCGGCCCGCACATCGAGGGCTGGAAGACCGATTGGCCGCAACGACAGCTCATCGTCGGGTCCGCCGGTCCGTTGCGCGGGGCGAAGACCGACTTGTTCGAGGGTGGCATCCGCGAACCGTTCATGCTGCGCTGGCCGGCGCGCGTCGCGGCCGGCGCGACCTACCGGCAGCCGATCAGCTCGATGGATGTGTTGCCGACGGCATGCGCAGCCGCGGGGGTTCCCCTGCCGGCGACGACCGTGGTCGATGGCGTTGACCTGGTGCCGTTCCTGCGCCACGAACGCCACGGGGCACCCCACGAGACAATATTTTGGAAAATCAAGTCGTCCGCCGCACTGCGCCGCGGCGATTGGAAACTCGTCATGCTGGCGCCCGACTTCCAACCGCAGCTCTACGATCTCGCCGCCGATGTCGCCGAGACCCGCGACCTCGCGAGCGCACAACCGGACATCACGCGCGAACTCCACGTCGCGTGGCAGGCGTGGAACCGGACGATGCCGCCACCGGCGCGGACGACGCCCGCCGCGACGAAGAAGAAGTGAGGGGCGAGAGGATGGGGACATAGAAACGGTGGCGCGCCAGAACCCCGGGGGGCGGCGATGTCCAAGGTTCGGACGGGGGCGCCCGCCTGCGTTCCAACCCTTGCGTCGCTGATTCTATGTCCCCATCCTCCGTTCTGGTATCATGACGCCCGCACAACAGGGGAGATGGGCATGAAGTCGACCACAGCCGTCCGCACCAACCGACTCGCCATCCTTGCCGCGCTGGCGCTGGGGCCGACGGCGAACACGGCCAGCCATCCGCCGGCCGGGGCCGCCGAAGGCGTCACGGTCGATCCCGCCGCCCCGACCGTCGCCGCCGCCGAGACCCCGGCGCAGCGCGACGCGCGGATGGCGTGGTGGCGCGAGGCGAAGTTCGGGCTCTTCCTCCACTGGGGCGTCTATGCCGTCCCGGCCGGTGCGCACAAGGGTGTCGACACCTATGGCGAGTGGATCATGCACAGCGCGAAGATCCCGGTCGCCGAGTACAGCGAGTTCGCGCGCCGGTTCAACCCGGTGAAGTACGATCCCGCCGCGTGGGCTCGGATGGCGAAGGACGCGGGCATGCGCTACATCGTCATCACGTCCAAGCATCACGACGGATTTGCGCTGTTCCCGTCCGATGCCTCGGAATGGGACATCGCCGACGCGACGCCCTACAAGAAGGATCTCCTCGGCCCGCTGGTCGACGCTGCGCACGGCGAGGGGCTGAAGATCGGCTTCTACTACTCGCAGGCGCAGGACTGGAACAACCCCGGCGGCGCAAAGGCACGGTTCAAGGAGGGCGAGGGCTGGGATTCCGCGCACCTGGGCAGCTTCGACGCCTACCTCGCGAAGATCGCCGTGCCGCAGGTTCGGGAGATCCTGACGCGCTACCCGATCGACATCCTCTGGTGGGACACCCCGACGTGGATGAACGCCGCCCGCACCGCGCCGCTCGCGAGCCTGACAGCGCTCCGCCCCGGCCTCGTCACCAACAACCGCCTCGGCGCCGGCTACGGCGGCGACACCGCCACGCCCGAGCAGTTCGTGCCCGTCACCGGCATCCCCGGCGATTGGGAGACCTGCATGACGATGAATGGCCACTGGGGCTACAACGCGGCGGACGACAAGTGGAAGTCCTCGGAGGAACTGATCCGCAAACTCGCCGACATCTGCTCCAAGGGCGGCAACTTCCTGCTCAACATCGGCCCCACGGCCGAGGGCGAGTTCCCCGCGCCCTGCATCGAACGCCTTCGCGACATGGGCCGCTGGCTGCGCGTCAACGGCGAGTCGATCTACGGCACGAAGGCCGGCCCCTTCGCCCACCTCTCCTGGGGCTGCTCCACACGAAAGGGTTCCAAACTCTACCTGCACGTCTTCGACTGGCCGAAAAACGGCGGCCTGCGCGTGCCGCTGACGACCGCCGCGAAGTCCGCGTGGCTGCTCACCTCGCCGGGTGTGAAACTCAAGATCGCCCGCGAGGCGGACCGGCTGATCGTGTCCGTCCCCGCCGCCGCGCCGGATCCGGTCGATTCGGTCGTCGTGCTCGATCTGGACGGCGAGGCGGTCGTCGCGCCGCTGCCCACGGTCGGGGCCCAGGCGACCGCCACGGCGTCGAAGTCCGGCAACGGCCCCGAGAACGCGCTCGACGGCACCGGAGGCAAGCGGTGGATCGCGCCGGCGGACGCGAAGGAGGCATCGCTCGAGGTCGCACTTGCGGCGGCGACAACGATCGCCGGATTCGGCTTCGACGAGCCCGACGTGTGGCCTCGCATGAAGCAGTCGTTCGTCCTCGAAGCAAAGGCCGGCGACGCATGGACGAAGGTCGCCGAGGGCAAGACCGACGGCCACGGCGTCCAGCGCACCGTCCCGCCCGTCACCGCCCGAACCTTCCGCCTCACCATGAAATGCGAAGCCGGCGCCCCCGGCGTCGCCGAGTTGCAGTTGTACCGGCCTGAGTAGCCACGCCCGCAAGTTTGAAACACGCTTGGCGCTTGCTAACCATGCGGGTTTCCGGCATAATCGTGCGCATGAAAGATGTGGTCCGACACCCCTCGATTTCGCCGTAACCCCGCGCGCCGCAAAACGTCCGTTCGCACCCGATTATGAGCACAACCCCGCCCCGTTCGCCGCTTCTCGATCTGCTGAAGAACCCGACCAGTCTGCTGGGGCTTGCGGTTGGAATCGTCGGCTTCGTGTGCGCCGTGCTTCTTCTGGGATTCGATTTCCTGGCCGGACATGAGAATCCCTATCTGGGCGTCGTCACATTCATGGTGGCGCCCGGCCTGTTCCTGGGGGGACTGGCCATCGCCGTGCTGGGCGCGGTGCACATGCGCCGCCGGCTGCACCGGACCGGCGCGTTCGCGAAACGGATGCCGATCATCGACCTCAACAACACGTCGCACCTGAAGACATTGATTGTCTCCCTGGTTGGGGCGTTGCTGCTGATCGGATTGAGCACGATCGGGGCCTACCGTGCCTACCACTTCACCGAGTCCGTCTCGTTCTGCGGGAAGACCTGCCACAAGGTCATGAAGCCGGAGCACACCGCCTTCCTTGCCTCGCCCCACGCCAACGTCACCTGCACCACCTGCCACATCGGCCCGGGCGCGGACTGGTTCGTGAAATCCAAGATCAACGGACTCCGGCAGGTCTGGAATACCGCGTTCGACCGCTTTTCACGGCCCATCGCCACGCCGGTCCACAACCTGCGTCCGGCCAAGGAAACCTGCTACACCTGTCACTGGCCCGCGAAGTTCTTCGGCTCCGTCCTGCTCGACCGGACGTATTTCCGCGGGGACGAGGCGAACAGCCCGTGGACCATCCGGATGCTCGTGAATGTGGGCGGCGGCGACGCGAGCCACGGCCGGGGACAGGGCATCCACTGGCACATGGCCATCGCGAACAAGACCGAGTATGTCGCGTCGGACGAGAAGCGACTGGTCATCCCCTGGGTGCGGCAGACGCGCGCCGACGGAACGGTGACCGTCTACACGAGCCGCGACACGAACCACACCGCGCGGCTCCAGGAGCTCGCCCGGCCTGAGGTGCTCGCCCAGGCCGGGATGCGGACGATGGACTGCATCGACTGTCACAACCGGCCGACGCACCAATATCACTCGCCGGAGCGGTCGCTGAACGAGGCGATGGCCGCCGGATTCATCGACCCCGCCCTGCCGGGCATCAAGGCGCGGGCGTCGGAACTGCTGACGGGCGAGTATGCGACGGAGACGGCGGCGCTGGCGGCGATCGAGAGCGGGCTGCGCGCGACCTATTCCAATTCGACGCCGAACGTCGAGGCCGCGATCGAGAAGGTCAAGGGCATCTTCAGCCAGAACTTCTTCCCCGAAATGCGCGTGAGCTGGCGCGCCTACCCGGACCACATCGGCCACATGACCAGTCCCGGATGCTTCCGCTGCCACGACGGGCAGCACGTGAGCGACGACGGGAAGACGATCCGTCACGACTGCAACATCTGCCACACGATCATCGCGCAGGGACCGGGTCGGACGCCCAAAAGCACCGACGTGAACGGGCTCAAATTCGAGCATCCGGAGGATGTCGGCGATCGCGCCGAAACCGGGCGCTGCGACGAATGTCACGAAGGCGTGCCGGTTCTCTGAGCGCGCCTGCGCACGAGAACGGCCGTCACCGCCACGAAGACCACCTCGACGCCCGCAACGAGCGCCACCGTGCCCGCGAGGCCGGACGTGAAGCCGTAGGAGTGCAGCCCCACGCCGAGGAGATTCACGCCGACCCACGCGGCCAGGACGCCGAGAATGCCAAGGACGGAGCCTGCGGCGAACCCCGCCGGCCCGATCATGCGGCCGATGCGGGCATGGAACAGCACGGCCGACCACAGGACGATGACGAGGGCGCCGTTCTCCTTCGGATCCCAGCCCCAGAAGCGTCCCCACGACTGGTCCGCCCAGATTCCGCCCAGCATCGTGCCCAGGAAGGAGAAGATCAGGCCGAACGCCTGGGCTCCATACACGGCGCGATCGGTCTCGGCCAGCGCCGCATCGCCGGGCGCGCGCCGCGCCGCCTGCAACAGGTAGATGTGGCCCAGGAGTCCGGCCGCGCAGCAGCCGGCGTAGCCGACCGAAATGCAGACCACGTGGGTGGCGAGCCAGAAGTTGGAATCGAGCACGGCCACCATGACGCCCATCGTGTCCCCGTCGGCGCCGAACCGGGCCGAGGTCATCAGCAATGCCAGGCCCATGGAACCGGCGGTGATCAGGCCGAGCCGGTTGCGCTGGAAGTACTCGAGGACCAGGGCGAACACGACGCACACCCAACCCACGAACACGAACGTGGAGTAGAGATTCGTGACCGGGGGCCGGCCCATGATCGTCATGCGAGCGACGATGCCGTACGTGTGCGGAATCAGCGCGGCGACCACCAGCAGCAAGGCCGCCCGGCCGATCCATCGGCGACGGAAGGTCACGGACAGGAGCGCGACAAGAAAGGCGAAGCCATAGAGCATCTCGGCCCGGTAGAACGCGTCGGACCGGTTGTAGCGGACCTCCAGGTCAAGCCGCCGGGCCTGCCCCGGATCCGGAACGCGCCGGCCGGTCGATTCCAGAAACGCGCGGGCGGCCTGGTCGAACTCCGCGGACCCGCCGGCGCGAAACGTCCGCACCATGTCGCGCAGGGCGGTCACCTCGTCCTGGCCTGCCCCCTTCTCTCCGCCGGTCGCGAGCGCATCCCATGCGCCCATCCAGGACAAGCCCGATGAGCCGGCGATGGGGACGATCGCCGGCGGCCGCTCGCGGCGGCTCTGCGACAGGGTCCGGATCGCCATGGCCGCGCGGAAGAGTTCCTGCGCGTACGCGGGCTGCGATTCGGGAGGCGTGGCACGGTGCTTCTCGAGAAACCCGGTCACCGTGTCCATGCGTTCCCGCAGATCCAGAAACGTGATGGGGCCATCCGCCGGAAGGTGCAGGTCGCGCCGCAGCGCCTCGTCGCAGATGTCGAGCTCGGGCCGCGGCAGGGCAAAATCGAACCCCTCGGTCAGCGCCCGGTACCGGCTGAGGCTCTGGAAAAGCCGCATGAACTCGGTGTCGACCAGGGAGCGGGCGGATTCCTCGAGATGAAACGCGGCGCGCGCAAGGCGGGTGAGCTCGGGAAGGGCGGGTTCGAGCTGCGCGAAGCTGTAACGTCCCCGCCCCGCGGCGGCGAGCCCCAGCGCCTCCACGACCTCCGGATGGTTGACGAGGAAGATGGCGTCGCCCCGGGCCTCGTCGGGCGTGAAGAGCACCCGGGCAAGCCACCCCGCCGCGGGCTTCCGGTCGAACGTGCTGCGGCCGGAGAAGCCGAGCAGGAGATGGCGCGCATACGAGTCCAGCGGCATCACCCGCCCGCCCTCCAGCACGGGGATTCGCTGCCAGGCGGACAACGAAGCGTCCGAAGGCGGCCCTCCCGCGGCCGGCAGGAGCCCGGAGGCGGCGAACAACAGGACGGCCACGAGCCGACGCGGGGTCATGCCGGTCCTCCTGAAACCGCACGCCGGCGCAACCGTGCGGCCAGCATGCCGGCGAAGTGCAGCAGCATGCCCGCGGCCGTCGCGCCGGTTGCGACATAC
>CAYXFW010000080.1:7484-9025 GCA_964464305.1 uncultured Verrucomicrobiota bacterium | reverse complement strand
GCGGCGCCGCAACGATCCTCTTCACTTCGGGTCGCGGTTTCGACGCCGCACTCGCCTCCCGCCTGCGCGATGCCGGGTTGTGGTCCGTGTGCGTCAGTCTCGACGCGGACACCGCGGCCGCGCACGACGCGGACCGAGGAACCGGCGCGTTCGACGCCGCCCTCGCCGCGTTCCGGCTGGCGCGGGCGTCGGGTTTCTACACGATGGCCGGCGCCGTGGCCACGCCCGCCTTCGTCGAGAGCGGCATGGGTGCGCGCATCCACGCGCTTCTCGCTGGACTCGGCGTCCACGAGATGCGGATCGTCGAGGCGATGCCCTGCGGGCGCATGACCGATTGCGCGTCGTCCGACCTTCTCGCGCCGGAGCACGTTGCGGCCTTGCGGCGCTTCCATGTCGAGACCAACCGCGGCGGACGCGGTCCGAAGGTCTGCGCCTTCAACCAAGTCGAGAGCCCAGGGGTCTTCGGCTGCGGGGCGGGGACGCAGCACCTCTTCATCGAGCCCTCCGGCGTGGTGTGTCCGTGTGACTTCACGCCGCTCGGCTTCGGCAATGTCCGCGACGCGCCGCTCGCCGACCTGTGGCGCCGGATGAACCTGGCGATGGGCGACAACCCGCGGTCGCATTGCTTCATCCAGCGCAACCGCGATCGTGTCCGCGCCCATGCCGCCGCCGGCTACCCGCTACCGCCCGACCTCAGCGAATCCATCTGCCGCGCCGCCGGCCCTGAACCGCTCCCCGCCTATTTCGCGCTCGTCACGTCCGGCGGAGAAACGAAAGCCAGGGAGACAACGACATGAAGCCGCCCTTTCACAATGTTCCGTTCATTGTCTCGGCCGCTGCCGCAGGTTTGCTCAGCGGGGTCATGGTGCTGCCTTACTGTGTTGTATGGGGAGCGTTTCTGGGCATGACCCTGGCAATGGGTGCAGTCCGGCTGAATCCGTGGACGCGAGAGGAAGCGCCGGGCCGGAATTCCGACCTGTGGGACGTTCTGAGCGCCGCGCTCCCGTGCGCGACCCTGGCTTTCCTTCTGATGCTCGGCTGGGAAAAGTACGTGGGTGTTCGCCACGATGAATTGGTAATCTTCACGTTTCGTCCAGTTCCGGCGGCCCTGACCACCTTGTCCTACTCGGTCACATTGCTCGCGTGGTACCGCGCGCGTCACCGGGGAGTCAGGAAATCATGGATCTTGATTGCCGTGGCTCTTGTCGCCGGAGCAATTTCCCGGGCCGTTGCGGTGGGTGCGCCCGTAGCCTTCCTGTTCACGCTCGTCCTCGGGGCCGCCCCCTTTGTCTTTCTCTGGCTCCTCGCCGCGCGGCTGACGGACCCTGCGTGGACGAAGGAGCGATGGCTCCGTGTGACCGGGCGGAAGCTGCCGGAGGCGTAGCGGGGGGTTTCCAGATCCACAATTCGCACCGGTGGTCGTCGGGTGATTCCGGCGCCCGAGAGGACTTGGGGCGCGATGGAGAGTTTGCCGGATGCGTTGGGGCTGGCTACTGTGCCCCGGTGGTTCGTCGTATGAAAGGGATGCAATGTCCGGAGGC
>CAYXFW010000080.1:0-7474 GCA_964464305.1 uncultured Verrucomicrobiota bacterium | reverse complement strand
CGACCGGCAGGGAACGGGTCCGAGCCGCGATGGCGCACCGGGAGCCCGACCGCGTGCCGGTGATGTGCCAACTCGCCCTGGGGCACTATTTCCTCCATGGGGGATGCGATCCGGCGGGCATCTGGTTCGACAGCCGGACCTTCGCCGCGACGCTGGAGACTCTCCGCGCGCGCTACGGCTTCGACGGTTTTCTCCTCAACCTGCCGGGCCGGCCCGCGACCTGGCGCGAATGGGTTGTGCGCATCGACCGCGACGGGTCGGGCACGAGGATGGTCTGGCGCAACGGTCTGGAATCGGTCGTTCCGGCCGACGACAACCTTCAAACCTTCATGCCCGGCGGAGGGTCCCTGCCTCGTGCGGACAGCGCAACCGTCGACCCCGACGATCCCGCGCTCTTCCGCATTCCGGGATACGTCTGGAATGTCTGGCATGCGCCCGGCCTGTGGGATATTCCGGACGACGCCAATCTCGCGGACCCCGCGTCGTATCCCGCTTGGTTCGTCGCGGCGCTTCGCGAAGCCCGCGCGCTGGCGCCCGACGCCTCGATCCACGCCGAGGTCTTCTCGCCCTTCACGCACCTGCTCGAGTTGTTCGGATACCAGGACGCCCTGATCGCGCTGATCGAGCGGCCGGACATCTGCCACCGCCTGCTGGAGAAGTTCGCCGCCGTCGCCGTCGCGCAGATCGCGTGCCTGGCCCGCCACGGACCGGACGCGATTCTCATCAGCTCGGCCTTCGCCGGGGCCGGCTTCATCAGCCGCGAGATGTACAGGGAGTTCGTCGTCCCCTGCGAACGCCGCCTCGCCGCCGCGGTCCACGACGCCGGCCTCCCGGTTTACGTCCACACCTGCGGCGCGATCGGCGACCGCCTCGACCTGATGGCGGAAACCGGCGTCGACGGCCTCGACACGCTCGATCCTCCGCCGCTGGGCACGGTCGATCTTGCCGAGGTCAAGCGGAACTACGGCGAACGCTTCTTCCTCAAGGGGAACCTTGACGCCGTGAACGAAATGCTCCGCGCCGACGACGCCACGTTCGATGCTGCGGTCATCGAACGGCTGCAGACCGGGAAGCCCGGCTCGGGCTACATTCTGTCCTCCGCCTGCTCCGTCGCCCCGCATGTGAAGCCGGAGCGGCTGCGACGGATGGTCGCTCTGGCCGAGCGCCACGGCCGCTACGATCGCTGACGCAAACGCGGTCGAAAACGCACCCTGCAAAGCGCCAGTGTCGAGTGGCGGAGGGTAGTGTCGAGTGGCCAGTGGCACCGACTTTCAAGTGTCAGGTTTCAGGTGTCAGGTGGCCAGCGTCGGGTGTCGTGTGTCGTGTGACACCTCGGGTCCGCTTTCAGGTTTCAGGTTTCACCCCTCATCCTTCCGTCCCAAAACCTCCTCTCCCGGGCTTGAAGACGGGCGAAAAACGGGCATAATGGAAAGGCTGCAACCATGGTGTCCCGCAGCCTTCACGGGTTCACTTCGGGATCCGCGGCGGGGCGGCGGGCGGGCAGACCAACGGGCGGGAGCGAGCGACATGGAGACGTTGAAGCGGATGGCGGGCTACGCGGGGCCGGAAGGGCCGGTGGTTCTGCTGATCATGGATGGCGTAGGCATCGGCAAGTTCGAGGACGGCGACATGGTGCGGGCCGCGCACAAGCCCCATCTCGACTGGCTGGCGAAGAACGCCATCACCAGCAGCCTGAAAGCCCACGGAACGGCCGTCGGCATGCCGAGCGACGAGGACATGGGCAACAGCGAGGTCGGCCACAACGCGATCGGCTGCGGCCGCGTCTTTGCGCAGGGCGCCCGGCTCGTCAGCGAGGCGATCGCCTCGCGCGCCCTCTTCGCCGGCCAGGCCTGGCGCGAGGTCGTCGGCAACGTGACGGCGAAGAACTCGCAGCTCCACTTCCTCGGCCTCTTCTCCGACGGCAACGTCCACAGCCACATCGACCACCTCGAGGCGATGCTGACCGAGGCCAAGGCGGAGGGCGTCAAGCGCGCGCGTATCCACATCCTGCTCGACGGCCGCGACGTGCCCCCGACGAGCGCGTTGACGTATGTCGAGCGCTTCGAGGCCTTCCTGAAGGCGATCAATGCGGATGGCACGGTCGACTTTGCCATCGCGTCCGGCGGCGGCCGCATGAAGGTGACGATGGACCGCTACGGGGCCGACTGGCGGATGGTGGACCTGGGGTGGAAGACCCACGTGCTCGGCCGGGGCGACGGGTTCCCAAGCGCCCGCGAGGCGATCGAGGCCCTGCGCGCGAGGAAGCCGGGCATTCTCGACCAGGATCTGCCGGCCTTCGTGATCCACCGCGGCGGCAAGGCGCTCGGGCCGGTCGTCGACGGCGACAGCGTCGTCTTCTTCAACTTCCGCGGCGACCGTTCGATCGAGATCACGCGCGCCTTCGAAGAGGCCACGTTCACGATGTTCGACCGCGGGGCGCGGCCGGACGTGGTTTTCGCGGGCATGATGCAGTACGACGGCGATCTCCTGCTCCCGAAACGCTTCCTCGTCGTGCCGCCGGCGATCGACCGCACGATGGGCGCGTACCTCGCCGCGTCGGGTGTGCGCCAGTTTGCGTGCAGCGAAACGCAGAAGTTCGGGCACGTGACCTACTTCTTCAACGGCAACCGGTCGGGCAAGTTCAACGCGGACCTCGAAGACTACGTCGAGGTGCCCTCGGATCGCGTCCCGTTCGAGGAGCGGCCGTGGATGAAGGCGGCGGAGATCACGGACGTCATTCTCGCGACGGTCCGCGAGAACCGCCACAAGTTCATCCGTCTCAACTACCCCAACGGCGACATGGTCGGCCACACGGGCGACTTCCAGGCCGTGCGCATTGCCGTCGAAGCGGTGGATCTCAGCCTGGGCCGCGTGATGAAGGCCGTGAAGGCGGCGAAGGGGATCCTGGTCGTCTCCGCCGACCACGGCAACGCGGACGACATGGCCGAACGGGACAAGAAGACCGGCAAGGCGGCGATCGACCCGGCGACGGGCGCCCCGAAGCCCAAGACGGCGCATTCTCTCAATCCCGTGCCGGTGCACGTGTACGACCCGATGAACGTCGCGAAGGCCCGGCTGTCGACGGCGAAGGACCTGGGTATCAGCAGCCTCGCGGCGACCTGCCTGCGGCTGATGGGGTACGAGCCGCCGGCGGACTACACGCCGAGCGTGGTCGACGTGGGCTGAGAAGACGGAGCAACGGATGGCGGGGTGGATGAGTGGATGAATGGATGAGTGGATGGGACCGGGGGGATGAGGCCGCGTCTTTCATCCAAGCATCCATTCATCCGCGCAGTGTTTCAGGGAGGAAGCCATGATCAGACAAATCCGCGGGTGGGCCGTGGCGGCGGTGGCGTTCGCGGCGGCGGCGGGCGCGCAGTCGCCCGAGGCGGGGTGGCATGCGGACATCGACGTGGGACGCATCGCGAACACCGGGCTCGACATCCGTGAGGCCGGGCTGTTCAGGCTGGCGGATGGCAGCCTCGTGGCCCGCGTCCGGTGCGGAGCGGCGCCGTCGCCGGAGAACCTGCGCATCCTGCTCGACATCGACGAGCCGACCACCGGGATCGCCGGGACGGGCGCGGACCTGATGCTCGAGGGCGACGTCCTGTTCCGCTACCCGCGCTTTGCGAAGGGCTGGGAATGGAACGAGGTTTCCGGCGTGTCGTCGGTCGCCTCGGAGTTCGGCACCCGCAGCGTGCTGCTGCCGGCGGCGGCCGCCGCGCCACGGATCCGGTGGGCGGTGGAGACGCTCGACCGCGACTGGAAGACGGTCGACCGCATTCCCGCGCAGGGGATGATCGAGTCCCGACTCGAGCGGCTTCCCGAGATGTCCCCGGTCGCGGGCCCTCCGGCGCCCGGCGTGACGATCACGGCCGCCCCGCCGCTTGCGGCGCGCTTTGCCGCGCTGAGCGAGGCGTCGTGGGCGGAGGACGCCGCCGCGCGGACGCTGTCCGTCGCCCTGCCCGGCGGGGTCATGGCGCCCCTCCGGTTCGAGATCCGGCCCGTCGGTGCGGCCGCCGGGGCGCTGACGCCCGCGACCGCATGGCGCGACGGGGAGCGCGTGAAGTGGACGGGTACGAACGCGGGCCTCGCGTGGACCCTGCTGGCGGTTCCGGGCGCGGCGGGCGACCTCTGGGTCGCGGCCGAGTTCCGCGGTTCCCGGGAGACGGCCTTCGATTTCGCGGCAACGGTCGGGCTTCCGGTGTGGGCGTGGAAGGCCGCGGAGGGTTCGCGCGCGGGCGCGCCGCTCGATACGCAGGTCTGGCGGGGCGCGGCGATGGGCGCCTCCTCGCCGATCGGAGAGTCCCGCAGCCAGGCGTTGTGGCCCTTCGCCGCCGCCGCGTCGCCCTCGGGCACCGTGGCGCTCGTCGCGGATCCCGATGAGCCGCGCCCGTATTTCTTCGAGGCGGCCGCGCAGCCGCCGGCGCTGACGATGGTGCATCCCCTGGCCGTGACGCCGATGACGACCCGCTTCCCCGGCCGCGCCTGCGTGGCGTTTCTCGTGCGCGGCGCGCCGCCGTCCGCCGATCCGCTGCGGTCGGTCGCGGCCTACTGGCATGGCCTGCTCTCCCCCGGCGCGGCGTCGCCCGCCGTTCCGTTGCAGTGGATCGAGGCGGGGGCCGACGCGGCCGCCGCGCGCGGGCTCGTGGGCGGCCCGGTCGCCGCCGAGGCGCTCCGCTCGGGCGAATCCTCCGCCGTCGCCGAGGCGTGGCGGTTCGTCCGCCTGCGCCCGTGGTGGTGCGAGATGCCCGTGCCGCGCGGGGTGAAGGCCGACGGCGCGGAGGCGCTGCGGATGCTCCGCTTCCATGCCGCCGCGGGCGGGCCGCTGGCGTGGTACGCCCAGTCCGCGATCCTCGGCGCATCGCGCGAGGCGGGCGACACGATCCTCACCGGCATCGCCCGGGGCCCGGGCGGGCCGGCGCTGCGCGTGGCGGTCTCGGCCGATCCCGACTTTCTGACGACGCCCGGCGCGCCGTGGAATCGCGCGACGCTCGAATGGGCCTACGCGATGCAGTACCACGACTCGCCCGGCGTCGCGGCCTACCTGTTCGACGGGTTCGACGGGCTGGGCGGGCTCGACTACAACCGCGCGACGCTCGCCGCCTCCGACCGGGCCGCCGCCCACGCGGCGGGGTCGAAGGCGCCGGGCGTGCCGCGGGCGCTGGACGCGGTCGAGTTCCTCGACGCCTTCCGCCGGGCCCTCGGACCCGGCCGGCAGGCGATCGCCCTGGCCGATCCCTTCGAGGATCACGCCCTGTTCGCACCCTACGCCGACCTGACGGTCTTCACCGACCCGGTGCGGTCCGCCGACGGCGGCGCCCGCGCGAGGCGTTACCGGTTGCTGGCAGGGTCGCGTCCGTGCGTGCGCGTGCTGACGGGCGATTTCGAGTGGATGAACCCCTCCACGATGCGCGCCGCGCTGGCCGAGTCCCTTCTCTACGGCTTCATTCCGTCCCCGGGCCGCGATGCGGCCGGGCGCAGCTACTGGGCGCAGCCCGCCTGGGTCGCGCGCGACGCGGCGGCGCTGCGGACGTACGTGCCGCTCGCGCGGCGGCTGGCGGCGGCGGGATGGCGGGCCGACGGCGCGGCGTTTGCGGAGGCGGAGGGCATCGACGTCGAGTCGTTCGGCACCGGCGATCTCCGCATCGCGGCGGTCCGCAACAGCGGCGCGGCCTCGCGGGAGATCGACGTCGTCTGGCGGGAAACCGGGGTGCCGGTGCACGTCGTCCAGCCCCTGACGGGCGCATGCGACTACCTGGAGCCCGCCGGGGGCGTCATCCGTTCGAGGCTCCGCCTCGCGCCGGGCGAGGTGGCGGTGCTCGATCTGGTCCCCGCGCAGGCCGTCGAGACCGAGCTGTCGTTCCTCGACGGCTGGAACGCGGCGGCGGGCGAGGGCGAGGCGGCGGCGGCCAACCTGCGCGCGCTGCGCAAGGACATGGAGGCCGGTGTCGGCGCCTGGGTATCCTGCGCCTCGCCGCTGATCCGCGGCAGTCGCAATACGGTGGCGGTCCGCATCCTCAACCGCGGCACGGCGCCGCTCGTCGTCGCGGAGGCGAGGCTGACGGGCGCCGGCGGTGCGGCGGCGTTGCTGGCCGAGCCGCGGATCCTCGGCGCGGGCGAGGCGGCCGGGTTTACAGGCGAGCTGACGGACGTTCTGCCGGGCGCGACGCCGTGGGTGACGTTGTCGTGGCGGCTCCAGCGCGGAGACCGCGAATGGGTGTCGACGCGGCGCCTCCGTGCGGCCTTTGTCCCGCCCGTCGAGATCACGCCCGCCCGCGCCGCGCCGGTTTTGGCCGGCGGCGTCGCGGAAATCGAGATTGCGCTGCGCAACCATTCGCGGCAGCGGCAGGTGCTCGACCTGGTTTGGGACGGCGATTTCCCGGGCGACCGGATTCAGACCGTCCTCGAGCCGGAAGAGGCGAAGACGATGGCGCTGCCGGTCGTCGGCGCGCCGGGCCGCAGCGGCCGCGTCGAGGTGCGCGTGTCGTCTGGCGACCGCGAACTTCACCGGAGCGACGTCCGCCTGCGCTTCCCGGAGGCCCCCTGACGGACCGGGCATGATTCATCTGACGGAAAAGATGCTCCTGGAATGGGCGGGCCAGAAGAAATATCTGGAGGCCCGCCAGTTGCTCGACCGCGAGACGGTCAGCGACGTCGAGATCGCTCCGCCGGTCGTCCGCGGAACGCTGAACAACAGCGCCCGCTCGCTACGGACCGGCTTCCGCGTGGTCAGCCCGACCTGCGTCGAGAGCCTCTGCCCCTGCTACGACAACCGCGAGCGCGGCATCATCTGCTCGCACGTCGTGGCCCTGGCGATCGAGATCCGGCGCCGCATGGCCGATCCGCACGAGGCGGAGCGGCGCGAGGCGGAGCGCCGGCGGACCGAGCACATGGCGGCGATCCCGGAGGGCAACTACCTCCGTCGCGCGAGGGGCGGGAACGGCGGCGGGGTCGTGGCGCGCATCGAGGTCGCGCTGCCCGCGGACTGGCCGGCCCGGTGGGCTTCCGGGGGCGTCCCGGTCGAGTGCCTCGCGATCGCCAACGGGCGGCGCATGACGCTCGACCAGGTGCCCCGGGATCTCGCGCTGACGCTGTCGCCCAAGGACGAAGCGCTTCTGTTCGTCCTCGAGGACATCGGCGGCGGGCCGCGCGGACGGCTCGAACTCGGGCGGGCGGATTTCCTGAATCTCCTCGAGATCTGCGCCGGCCGGTCCCTCCCGGTCGCGGGCGGGGAGCCCCCGGTCGCGGTGCATGCCGACGGCCGCCTCGAATCGCGCCTCCGTCTCGCGCTCGACCCGCAGACGGGCGAGGTGGACATGACCCTCCACACGGCACTGTCCGCACCGGCCGGCGCCGACGCCACCGTGCATCTCGTCCACCGCCACAAGGGCTGGGTCGGCACCGGCTCCGACCTCTGGCGCCTCGGCCGGATCCTTCCCGAGCCCCTGCACGGGGCCTACGCGCATGCGAT
>CAYXFW010000079.1:0-9048 GCA_964464305.1 uncultured Verrucomicrobiota bacterium | reverse complement strand
GACAGCCGTCCAGGTCCCTGAATATACGCCGCGTCGCATATCCTCGTAATGGCGGGCTTTTACGCCACAGAGCCGCGCACCGCTCCACACGCCGACCGGTCCCCCGTGCAGCCGTCTTCTGCCTTCCCGGCCCCGCTCCACTCTCCCAACTCCTTGGCGCTCCGCCCTGAACTTTAACCGAGAAACCGCTTGCCCCCGTCCAACGACCGGCGCACCATCGCCCCAGAGGTGAACCAATGGAGACTCTGAGATATGTGGCGGATCGTCGCAAACCCGCAAAAAGCGACCGGTCGTAGAATATACGTTCGCCCCCAGAAACAACAAACAAGAGAAACCGGAGATGTACGACGGGTCACGGAATAGGGGTTCGCCACCGGCGACAAAAAGTGACGACACCCGAGAAATACGCCGCGGCGTGGAATAAGCGTTCGCCTCCAGCGACAATAAACGGCGACACCGGAGAAATACGACACGGCGGAGAATAAGGGTTCGATAAAGAAGATATGAAAAGAAAATTGCTGATTGGCATATCAGTGATCGCCATTGCATTCGTGGCGTATGCCGCTGCATATCACTCGGTGCGTGCCAAACGACGGCTGGGTGTTCCCATGACTGTTGATGTTCCCGCGACAAGCGGGAGTTTTGTGTGTGCGACCGGCTTCCGTTGGACCGTCTTTTTTGACACTGAAAAATGGACCGACAATGTTCTCTTCATTGTTTTTAGGCCAGCCTTGCTCTTGGATGAGTGTCTGACCGGAACAGACGTCCACTTCTATAAGGGGAGTGAGATCAGGGAAATATGAAAAAGACGGCATCGAACGAGGGGTTCCAGTCTACGACCCACAAGTTGTCGCTATGCGATGGCCTTTCCTCGCTGCGAAGGTATACAGTACAGCCGTGGGTCGCGACTGAACCCTGACGTTCGGCAACGAGAATGAGACTGATATTCATAGCATCCATGATCCTCCTCACCGCAGGATGCGCACACACATACCGCGGCGTGGTCGTTGATTCAGAAGGAACGCCGCTCCCAGGCGCGACAGTAAAGGGAGTAGATTACCCCACACTCCTCAACACACCGCCATGGAGACTCTACCCACAGATATACGTACGAGGACAGACCACAACTGACGCAAATGGATTCTTCGTTCTTGAAACCACAGGCAGTGTCACGGAAATCAGAGCAGAGACGGTCGGGCACGGGGCATTCCTTGCGAAACCAGACAAGCATTTGACGAACACGGTCAACATTGGTGCGAAAAGAATGCCGAACCAGGCGGTTGAGGCTATCGGCGACCCGGGGTCGCCTCAGCCTCACCGCTAACGTTGGGTCCAGGATGAATATGACGACAAGAAGGTCCCGCAAGACGGTTGCAGCATCCGCGCTCACGGCCTCATTGCTCTTGGCTTCCTGCGCAACATGGCACACAACACAGCCCATGACGTTCACCGGCTCCGTCCTGCTTGACTCGACATCTGCGCCGGTGCCTACAGCCTCCGTCCATGTCTACTATCAGCCTTTCATGTGGGAACGATTTCCCCCGGGCATCTTGACGCCTGTCATTGTTGCCACAACTCAGACCGATTCAAATGGGTGCTTTCGAGTGACTGTGGTGTCCAGGCGAAGAGACTTATGCATACGTGCGCTCTCATCAGATTCTCAGTTCGCAAAACTCGTGGAATACCCAAAGAGCAACACCCCCATTGTCATCAGACTACGGCCCTCGCAAGTCGTCGTTGGGCCGGGGAAACACTCAGGCACACAACCAGAACAATGACAAGGACCCAACCAGGCGTTTCAGGCTATCGGCGACCCGGGGTCGCCTCAGCCTGAACGCTGACGTTCGGATTGAAGAAATGAAACGTATCAAGACAGCGTTGGTCCTCCTGTTCCTCACGGCGGCCGTTCGTGCCGAAGACACACCGGATTCCGTGGTTCAGAGGTTCATCGACCATGCGATTGCAGGCAGGACAAACGAGGCGGCGAGTTGCTACGCAATTTCAACCGAAAACCAACGCCGCCTCGTCGAAGCACGACTGCAGAAGTACATGCCTGCCGCCATCGCGGGCGATGAGAAGTGCCTGCCATTGAGCTCTTTCGTTGAGGGCACGTGTGCCGTCACGGCCATTCTCGTGACGCGGAGATCGGCGCCCGCTGACGTCCAGATTGAGCGGTGCTACATGATCCGAGAAGGGGACGGATGGAAGATGCTGCCGTTGTCAGACGCATACCGTTCCCGAAGCAACGGATTGTCCCCAGAACAGATTGCCGCGTTTGAGAAACTCGACCCACTGGTGAATGCGTACCGACAAGAAGAACATGCACGGCTGATGAAAACAAAATCCGAACCACCGGCTGGTGGCGACGGGAAACCCGCGCCACAGCCGTGACGTTGGAGCCGGAGAAGAATGAACAGATTGATCATGGTTGTCTGGGTAATGTGCCTGACCGGATGCGCAGCCCGGGTGGCCGATGACAGTGTCGCGCAAGACATCAATAGCCAGATCACCAAGTTCAACTCGGAGAGAATTCCGGATATGGGCGTCACGCCCATCACAGCGCGTGTGGCGCGAGTCCAGTAAGCCCCCGTCCGCAGACGGCGGTTCCATCAGGCACGAACGTTTGCCCGTAGTGGGGAGCGATGTATCCGCCATGGCCGTTTCTCCGACAGCCATGGTGCGGTGCTGGAGGGGCGAGCTACTGCGAGCCCGAACGCAAGACCTGTGGTCAACTCAACGGCCTCGCATCGCTCGGCCCTCCATCATCACACGCCGCCGCCGCGGAATCAGTCCGGTCCGATTTCGACGCGGTCGAGCAGGAGGCCCAGTTCGCGGGGATCGGCGACGCCCAGGTCGCGGGCCGGGCTCCAGGTCGGGACCTCGACGGCGAGGCGGTTCCAGTCGCCGGCGACCAGCTCGCCCGGCTCGATCTTCACCCGGTACTCCCACAGGGGACTGCCGGTCACGAGGGCGACCCGGGCGGCGGGGATGGCCTTGTCGTTCACCACGAAGCGGGCCGTCAGATTCGTCTGGTCCTTCCGGACGGGCAGCACGTACCAACGGGCGACGATCGCGCCATCGGGCTTCGGCAGGCGAACCCGGATGCTGCCGCGGCCGGCCGTCCATCGGGCCGTGAACTTGCCGGATTGTTCCGTTCCGTAGAAGCCGTCGCCGACATGCAGCGAGTCCTCCGCGCCGCCGAGGTCGATCCTGACGGGAAGTCCGGACACGGGAGGAACGGAAACGATGCGGACCTCGTAGATCTTGACGAATCCGTTTCGGCTGCATTCGTCGTACAGCGGCGCCGTGTTCTGCGCCGAGTACGAGGGCAGCGTGGTCTTGAGCGTCACGGGGACCATTTTCAGCCGTCCCTCCCCGCGCCCCAATCCGATCGTGAGGATGGCGGTCGTCCGCTCTCCGGGCAGGCGGATGGAGGTCCGGTCGGACGCGGTTTCGGCGGACAACGTGTGCGCCTTCCGCCGCCAGAACGGGTGTTCCTGGATGAACTCCACGCGCAGTACCGCGTAGACGTCCCGATCCGGACTCGCATAGTTCGGCAGATGAAGCACGCCTTCGTCGTAGATGAGGCAGGAATCCGACGGAACCGACCGGTTGGGGTACAGGTTCGTGGACGCCAGATTCCATGCCCAGTGATCGCCCGCCAGACCGAACTGCACCCGGACGGGGTCGTCGGGCTTCAGGATTCTGCAGTACGGGGATGGGGGAAGCGGACGGTTGGACTTGAGATGGACTTCGGTGCGACCGCGGCCGGCGGCGGGAAGATCGAGGAACTGCACGGCATTCGACAACGGCAGGATGGGCCCCTCCGCCCCGAAGCGCAACTGGGCGTACGTGCGGCCCGGATAGTCCCAGATGCGCCTCATGTCCAGCATCAGCACGGCCGGACCCGCCGCGCCGCGGTCCACCGTCAGCGTCTGCCGGTCCTTTTTCCACAGGCCGACCCGGTAGAGATTGCCGGTCAGCCGGTGGCCGTAGCGCTCGAGGGGCACGGTCAGGGAATCGAAGGAGAACACCGGCGTGAGTTCGAGCCAGTTCCGGCCGAGCGCGAAGACCGGGTCGTCGACGTAGTAGTTGCCCGTGGAGAATCGCGAGATCGTCGTCTCCCCCATCGAGCGCAGCCGGATGTCGAGGGGGATGTGCCGCATGGGATCGGGAACGACCTTGTCGAAATCGAGAGTATACTCGTAGCTGTCCTGTTGCATCAGCCATGCGAGATAGAAGGCCACGTGACGCTGCCCCATGAACTTCGCGGGGACGGAAATGTGGGGCAGGATCTGCTCGCGGATCTTTGCCAGATGCCAGACCTTGGTGCGGTCGTCCCCGCGGACGATGGACGGCAGCAGCGCCACGAGAACCCCCGCCGTCAAGACCGCGGGCGCTGCGGCCCGCCAGCCCGCGGCGAGCCCCGGAAACCGGGAACGGACGGCGTCGTCGACGGCCTCCAGGATGCCGGTCAGGCCGTAGGCCATGATCGGAATCGCGAAGAGTTCCCCCGCCAGGGTGTATCGGGCCTTGAAATAGCGGTAGAAACAATAGAAGAGCAGATTCAGCAGAAACGCGGGGAGATACAGCCCGAGGATCAGGTCGTTCCGCCGCCGGACGGCGCGGGCGAACCCCAGCACGAGAAGCAGGGCCCCGACGGGTGTGTAGTGCTGGTAGAGTTTGCGCACGGTCGACGCGCCCACGTGGCTGAAGTAGGACAGGCTCATGCCCGGGATCGGGATGTCCCATTTCTGCCGCCGTGCAATCGCCTCCACCTTCTCCGCCGCGTAGGAGGGCACGATCGAGCTGCCGGAGTGGGCACGGTTCCGGTTCAACATGGGCACGAACCCTCCCAGGACGCCGGCCAGGAAGAGGGCGATCCAAAGCGAACGGAACTTGCGCTCCTTCAGCATCCGCAGCAACACCCACGCGCCGACCGGCGCGGCCACCAGGATGACGGTCTCGCGGGTGCTCACGGCCAGGCCGAGGCAGAGACCAGCGCCGGCCGCCAGCCAGTGCGCGGAACGCCGGCTCCAGCCGCCGACGAGGAGGATCACGCCCCCCAGCATCAGCGAGAAGGCCAGCGGCTCGCGGAACGGATTGACCAGTTCCACCAGAAGACTGCCCCGGGCAAGGATGAGGATGACGACGGACGCAAGGCCCGCGAACCGCGCGTACGCGACCGCGCGGGACGATCCCCGGGGGACCGCCAGAAAGCCGGCGACCCCGGTGAGGAAGGCCAGCAGCAAAACCAACGGGAGGTTCGAGAGAAAGACCCAGTCCCTGCCCAGGACCTGCAGGAAGGCATACAGAACCATCGGGTAGATCGGCGCACGATCCGTCCCCGGCCGCCCCGACCCCCAGTCGAGTGCCATGCCGACGAATCCGACCGGGTCCGAGTAGACCTTTGCGTAGTGCAGCCGCACCAGGTAGACGCCAAGCGCCACGAAGACGATCGCGCCCAGAAGGACCCACCACCCGCGGCCGGGAACGCGGACCGCGGCATCCTCCGGCTGCGCACCGCCGCCGGCCGTGCGCCGAACCCACCCCCCCAGATCGGAAATCTTCACTGCGCCCTTTCCTCCACCCGGACGAAGCCGGCCGCCGCGCCCCGGTCCGGATTCCGGTACCGGACCCCGGGCCCGGGTTCAAGCGGATAGTACATGGGGCGGCTCGACGGCTCCATCCTGCCCTCCGCGGGGCGGAACCCCCGCAGGGCGAGGGCGACCCCGGCCCGATCGTCATACCGGATCAACGGAATCTCCGGGGGCAGAAGCCAGGGAGTCCTCAGCGCGTACGGCGCCTCCCGCTCCATCCACGCACGAAGCCGCTTCCCGCTCGCCGTGCCCGTCATCCGGCCGAGGGCGAGAACCGGGATCAGGATCAGAGCGACGGCGAGCATGGCGCCCGCCGCCGGTGCCGCCGCGAAGCGCGGACGCCCGGTCGCCGATCCCGCCCCCGTCGAGAGAAGCACGCCTGTGGGAATCGCCAAAAAACCCCATCCGAACCGCGGCACGGGAGCCATGAGGACGACATAGAGAATGCCGGCGAGGCCCGTCCCAAGCGCCCACCCTGCCCCGGGAGCCATCCGGCCGCGGCGCAGGGCGACGGCCGCGACGGCCGCCATCGACAGGAGAAAGAGAGCGAAGCCAACCGCGTTCGACACGTCCGCCGCCAGCCACCGGCGCAGCCATTCGACCGAGGGATACGCGATGCGCGCCGCCTCCTCCGGCAGCGTGCCCTGATGCCACCGCGCATACAGGCGGACGGCCTCCGTGTCGATCCGCGCCCCCTCCGGGTTCGCCCACGGCACGTCGAGGGCGACGGGGACAGGATACAGGGGACACCCCGACACCATCGTCATCCCGGCCATCCACGGAACAATCAGGCACACCGCGCAGGCGGCCGCTTTCGCCCAATCCGCGGGGCGCGGTCGCCGGCCCAGCCAGTGCAAACCCGCCACCGCGAGCAACGGCATCGCGCTCAGCTTCACGATCAGCGCGCCTGCGGCCAGCAGCACGGGCAGCAACGCCACGGACGCGTTTCTCCCGCGAGGGAGGACGAGGAACGACCACGCGCATACGACGGAAAGGACGACCGCGGGGAAGTCGGGCGACGTCGACACCGGCACGTTGAGCGCCAGCGGCATCGCCAGCGCCAGAGGGAGGGCCGCAACGAGGAAGAGATCCGCCGGCCGGCTTCTCCGCCCCAGGAGACGCGTCACCGCGACCCACAGGTGCAGCAGCGCGAGGAGCAGCGCAAGGGTGTTGGCGAGCGATCCCGCGCGGGCTCTCATCCAGCCGTGATTGGCCAGCGCCCCGTAGGTGTACCACGACGACAGGAAACCGAACCGCCGCTCGATCAGGCTCAACCCCGGGGCGACGCCGGTGTCCGACAGCCATTGCACGATGTCGTGCTGGTACGAGATCGCGTCCCGGTTGTTGATGGGCCCGGCGCCGATGGAAACCGCAGCCGCCAGCAGAAGCAGCGACGCCGCCCACTCCACGGGCCGCGCCCCACGCACGATCCGGCGGATCCCATCCCTCACGCGAGCCGACAGGGCGAACGAAAAACACCCCGCGAGGTACGCGAAAAAGACCGGCGGCGTCAGCGGCGTGACCAGGGCAACGGCCAGCAAGACCGCCCCGCCCGCCAGCAGGCCGAGCCACAGCGACAGGACCAGCCGGTCGCCCCTGCGCTCCACACCGTCCTCCGCCGACAGCCACGACACGAGGGCGACACCGGGCGGAAGCGCGGCGAGAAGGAACAGGATCACGTGGAGCGCAAGCGCGATCATGAGGCGCGTTCCCCGGAGGGGCGAGGGACGAGGGGCGGGGCACGGAGGAGCATGGCCGCCGCGGCGCCGGCCACCCGGGCGACGGACGGATCGAAGCCCTCGTCATCCAGCACGCGAACCGGCGTCGCGAGCGGATTCCACCACATTTCGTACTTCTCGCGGCTCGTCTTCCCCATGCCGTAGGTGCGGCGATCGGTCCATACGAGGTGCGGCGCGCCGCACAAGGAGGCGAGATGCATCGGCCCCGAGGAAGGACCGGCGACAAGTCGCGCGGCCGCCATCAGGTGCATCACCTCGTCCAGCGGCCGGTCTCGGAAATCGGCGACGCCCGGCAGGTCCAGCGTGTCCGACGCGAGGCCGACCGCCCCCACGCGGCAGCCGTCCCGCTCCAGCGCTGCGACCAGTTCGTTCCACTTCGCGGCCGGCCAGTTCCGCCCTGGAACCGCGTCCCGACCGCGGGCATGAATCAGCACGTCGATTCCGGACGGCGCTCGCTTCGGGTCTCCGAACCGGACAAACGACTGGGCCTCCGCGGGAACGTAGCGCAAGGGCGGAAGAATGTCGGCGCCGGCCGGCACGGCGGCGAGGATCCGGTCCAACGCCTCCGGGTTGCGGAGGTCGAACGCGACGTGGGCGTTGGCCTGTCCGGAAATGTCGTGGGGGACGAACTCGTCGCAGAAATCCGCATACAGCGCCCGGCTGGAAGGCCGGCTGGAGACGACGATCCGCTCGTAGCGCGGCCGGAGCGCCCGGAGAAAGGCCTGCCAGTTCATCAGCTCCCATCCGAATTCGCCGACCCACGGTCCCGCGAACAGCAACGGCCGCTTCGGCCCCGCCGCGTGCAGGAAGGCGGGCCGGCGGCTCCACGCCCACCGCGCCGCCCACGCGCGCGTGAACAGGATGCGGCGCGGCGCACCGCCCGCCGCCCACACCGGAGGCCAGCCGGAGATCCGTGCCATCCGTGTCATCCGTGGTTGACGCCGCCCGGAGACGATTCCGCCCGCCCGCCGGACGCCGCCGGGGCCTTGCGAAGGATGAAAATGAACTGGTAGGTGCGGTTCAGCGGCAGGATCAGCCACTTGAGCTTGGAAAGGACGGCCCTCGCCCAGCGGACCGGGTTCGGCGACGCGAAGATCTTCGCCCGGTGAAGAAACCACCAGCGGTCCTGCAGGACCTCCGCCGCATCGAGCCCGCAATCGCGGAAGAACGCCGTCCAGTCGGCCATCGACAGCAGCCGCTCGTTGATATCCTGCTGCTCGGTGCCCTTGGTCCTCGACAACGCCCAGTAGAGGAAGTTCACGTTCGGCACGACGATGCAGAACCGCGCGTCGGCCCGCGCGACCCGCACCATCTCCATCATGCCCTTCTTCATGTCGATGAAGTGTTCGAGGGCGCCGAGGCAGAACACGTAATCGAAGGCGCCGGCATCGAACGGCAGCCGCTCCCCGCTGGTGAGGCGGATGTCCGCCTTCGGCTCCGCCTGGCGCGCCAGCCGGACGGCTTCCTCGGAAATGTCGACCCCGAACGCATCGAGTCCGCGCGCCACCGCGGCCTTCAGCAGGAACCCCGTGCCGCAGCCGACGTCCAGCATCCGCCGGCCCGGCTGCGCGCCGGTGACGTCGAGGAAATGCGGGAACGCCTCGGGCGGACGCCACGCGCCCTGCCCGCGCTCGCGGTGCCGCCGGTCATAGTAGTCGCGGATATCGGCTTCTGTCGTCATGACTCACAACCTCGCCAGGGCCCGGCCC
>CAYXFW010000078.1:1674-9059 GCA_964464305.1 uncultured Verrucomicrobiota bacterium | reverse complement strand
GGAGCCGTTCACCTTCGTCCCGAAGGGCGCGCGGGCCATCGAGCTGCCCGACGGAAGCATCACCAGCACGTTCCTCGAGATGTTCGGCCGACCGCCGCGGGACACGGGGATCTCGACCGAGCGCAACAACCAGCCATCCGCCTCGCAGCGGCTTCACATGCTGAACTCGAGCCACATCCGGAAGAAGATCGACCAGAGCCCCAAGCTCAGGTCCGTCTTCGCCGGATCCCGGGAGAATCCGCGGGAGACCATCGACCGGCTCTATCTGAGCATCCTGTCGCGGCCACCCACCGACGCGGAGAGGCTTTCGATCCGGGGATACCTGCAATCCAATTCGATCAAGGGGCGGGAGGCCATGGTGGACCTCGCCTGGGCGCTGATCAACAGTTCGGAGTTCCTGCACCGGCACTAGCCGGGGGGACGCGGAGGCGGAAACATGAGTAGCACGCGATGCGACGGCTTGGTGGTTCCGGTTCATGCCTCGGGTCTCGGCGGGCCGATTCCACGGCGGGAATTGCTCCGGCGGGGTCTGATCGGAGCTGCCGGTCTGTGGCTGCCCGGAACGGTCTCGCGTGCCGCCGCCCCGGCGCCGGTCCTTCCGGCCAAGGCGAAGGCGGTGATTCAGATCTGGATGTGGGGCGGCCCCTGCCATATCGACACGTTCGATCCGAAGCCGGACGCCGGACGGGATTACTGCGGGGACCTGGACAAGGCCATTGCGACCAACGCGGACGGCATCCGGATCAACGACCGGCTGACGACGCTGGCCACGCAGGCCCACCGATACTCCATCATCCGGAGCATGACGCACGGCGTCAACGCCCACGAGACCGCTTCGTACATGGTCCAGACCGGCCGCAAGTCCGGCGACGGACTCGTCTATCCGTGCGTCGGCGCCATCGTCGCGCGCTTCAAGGGGTACGACGCGGGCTACAAGGGCCTCATCCCCCCGTACATCGTCCTGACCAAGCCCCAGGGCCGCTTCTCGGAGGCCGGCTTCATGGGTTCGAGGTACAAGCCGTTCGCCACCGGCGGCGACCCCGGGAGCCGTACGCGGTTCGTCGTCGAAGGCGTCGTCGCCGAAGGCATCACCGAGGAGCGTCAGCGCGCACGCCGCGATCTGCTGCACCGGCTCGACTCGCTGGGCAATTCCCTCAAGTCCGATCCCCGCATCCAGGCGCTGGACCGCGCCGAGATGGAAGCCTATGACCTCATCCTCGGCGACGCCGGAAAGGTGTTCGACCTGGCGGACGAGAAGGACGAACTGCGCGACCGCTACGGGCGGTCCACGTTCGGGCAGTCCTGCCTCATGGCGCGACGGCTCGTCGAGCGGGGCGTGCCCTTCGTCACCATCAATTACAACGGATGGGACACGCACAAGCAGCACTTCCAGTCCATGCGCCGCATGCTGCCGGAGATGGACAAGGGGTTTGGCACGCTGCTCGACGACCTCGCCCAGCGGGGCCTGCTGGACAGCACGGTCGTCTGGTGGAGCGGCGAGTTCGGCCGGACGCCCAAGGTGCAGTGGGAGCCTCCGTGGAACGGGGGCCGCAACCACTTCGGGCGCGCATTCAGCGCCGTCGTCGCCGGGGGCGGGTTCAAGGGCGGGCAGGTGGTCGGGGCGACCGACAAGACCGGCGAGACCGTCACGGACCGTCCCGTCTACCCGTGGGACGTGACCTCGACGATCTACAAGCTTCTCGGCATCGATCCCGCCGCCACGCTGCCGCACCCGCAGAACCTCAAGGTTCATGTGGCGCCGTCGGCGGATGAGAAGTACGAGAGCGGCGGCCCCCTGACGGAAATCGCCTGAGCCCGGAGGTCCCCATGAAGTTCATCCTTTGGCGCGCGGCCGCCGCTTGCGCCGTGGGGCTGGCGTTGCCGTCACCGGCCCCCGCCCAGCAGCAGCGCCGCGAAACGCATATCGGCTACGTCCACCCGGCGGGCGGGCGGCAGGGGGCAACCTTCGAGGTGACCGTTGGCGGCGAGTCTCTCGATGGCGTTTCCGGGTTGGAGGTTTCCGGCCGCGGTGTTGAAGCGGTCGTGCTCAAGCACATCAAGACCCTCACGCAGCAGCAACTGAACGGAATCCGGAACAACTTCGAGAAAATGGAACAGCTGCAGGAGATGGGCAAGTCCGACCCCGCCAAGGCCACGGAGGCTGCCGCCATCCGCAAGCGCATCGAGGCCATCCTCCGATCGGCAGGCATCGAGAGCATCAACATGCGGGAGATCCAGGACTACCGCCGGAAGATGAACGATCCGAAGCGACAGGTGAACCCTGCGATCTCGGAGACGGTCACGCTGCGAATCACCGTGGCGCCCGATGCGCCGCTCGGCGACCGCGAAATCCGGATGCGGACGGACCTCGGCCTGACGAATCCGCTCCGGTTCCAGGTGGGCCGCCTGCCGGAGATCAACGAATCGGAACCGAACGACCGGACTCCGGAGACGGCCCTCCCGACGGCCACGCCGTTCGTCGTCAATGGACAGATCATGCCGGGCGATCTCGACAAGTTCCGGTTTCGCGCGAAGAAGGGCGAGAAGCTGGTCGCGTCGGTCGCTGCGCGCGCCCTGATTCCGTACCTGGCGGACGCCGTCCCCGGGTGGTTCCAGGCGACGCTCTCGCTGCGCGACGCCAAAGGGAACGAGCTGGCCTATTCGGACGACGACCGTTTCGATCCCGACCCCGTCGTCTATTGCCGGATCCCCGAGGACGGCGAGTACATCCTCGAGGTCAAGGATTCCATCTTCCGCGGCCGCGAGGATTTCGTCTACCGGCTCAGCGTCGGCGAATTGCCCCATCTTTCGGCTGTTTTCCCGCTCGGCGGCCGCGCCGGTGTCCCGGTTGTCGTGCAGGCCACAGGCTGGAACCTGCCGAAATCGAACGTCACGCTTACGCCCGGCGGAACCGCCCCCGGTGTCGTGCCCATCGCGGTGGACATGGGCGACCGCATTTCGAACTACGTTCCGTTCGCCACCGACACGGTCCCGGAATGCATGGAAGCCGAGACGAACGACGACGTCCGCGCCGCGCAGCGGGTCGCGATGCCCGTCATTGTCAACGGCCGCATCGACCGGCCGGGCGACCGCGACGTCTTCCGCATCGAGGGCCGGAACGGGGAAACCGTGGTCGTCGAGGTCGTGGCCCGGCGGCTCCATTCCCCGCTGGATTCCGTGGTGCGGGTGTTCGACGCGCAGGGCAAGGAACTCGCGTCCAACGACGACTACGACGACAAGGGCGCCGGACTCATCACCCACCAGGCGGACTCGCGCGTCCAATTCACTGTTCCGGCCGAAGGCCCCATCTTCGTGCATGTCGCGGATACGCAGGGAAAGGGCAGCCCCGCCCATGCCTATCGGTGCCGCATCAGCCCCCGGCGTCCGGGATTCGAACTGCGCGTCGTTCCGGCCAGCCTCAACCTTCGCGCCGGCACCCACCTGCCGTTCACGGTCTACGCCCTGCGGCGGGATGGCTTCGACGGCGACATCGTCGTGGACCTCAAGGGTGCGCCCGCGGGCTTCGCCATTGCCGGCGGAAGGATTCCGTCCGGGCAGGAGAAGATCCGCATGACGCTTCTTGCGCCCCCGGCCGGGACGAACGCAGCGATCCGCCTGGCGGTCGAGGGACGGGCGACCATCCTGGGCCGGGAGGTCCGTCGCGATGCGACACCCGCGGATGACCGGATGCAGGCCTTCTTCTACCGCCACCTGGTCACCGCAGAATCGCTGATGGCCACGGTCACGGAACGGATGTTCAAGTCCGGACCGCCCCCGAGGATTCTGACGGACGGTCCCGTCAAGATCGCCCCCGGTGGGACTGCCTCCATTGCCGTCCAGGTCGCGGGCCGCGCACCGAAGCGGGCCATGACCTTCGATCTCGACGAGCCGCCGGAAGGGCTGTCCATCGCGAACGTCGAGTGGGGCGAGCAGCGCGTGACGATTCATCTCAAGGCCGAAGCCGGGAAGGCCAAGGCAGGCCTCAAGGGAAACCTGATCGTCGACGTGCTTGCCGAAGGAGGCGGAGCCGGGGGGAAGGACGGAAAGCCCGCCGGCGGGCGGCGGATCCCCATCGGGGTCCTCCCCGCCATCCCCTTCGAGGTCGTCGGTCCCTGACGGGCACACCGTTGGGATCGGGCGGACCGGGAAAAATGGTGGCGAGGGACGGAATTGAACCGCCGACACAAGGATTTTCAGTCCTCTGCTCTACCAGCTGAGCTACCCCGCCACACGGTGAGTGCCGGACAGCATAGCGGCATGGTCAGCCCTGTCAAGGCGCGTACGGTTGCGTGCACGGTTGCCCTTTTTTTGTTTCGCCCGCGGTCCGTGGCGGTACACTAGCGGTGCACGGGGTACGGAAGGCGGAAGGAATCGTGGGAATGCCAGGGCAACGCAAACTGGTCGTCGTCGATGTCGCTGCGCTGGGGTGGGATCTGGTCTCGGCCCATCCGGCGGCGTCCGAGGCGCATGGATTCCGTTTCCGGCGGGCGGAGACCGTCTTCCCCGCGCTGACCTGCCCCGTGCAGGCATCGTTCCGAACCGCCGCGCACCCGTGCTTCCATGGCGTGGAGGGGAACGGTCTCTACGCCCGGCGTCTCGCCCGTTCCTTCTTCTGGGAACAATCCGCGGGCCTCGTCTATGGGCGGCGCATCTGGAGCGGATTCCGCGCGGGCGGCGGGCGGGTCGGCATGCTCTTCTGGCAGCAGAGCCTCGGCGAGGCGGTCGATCTCGTCCTCTCGCCGCGCCCCGTCCACAAGCACCACGGCGGGATGATCCAGGACTGCCTCTCCGTGCCCGGGGACCTCTACACGGTGCTGCGGGGCGAACTCGGGCGACCGTTTCCGCTCCAACGGTACTGGGGACCGCTCGCGTCCGTCCAGTCCAGCGAGTGGATCGTCGACGCCGCCTGCGCCTTGCTTGCGGACGAGGAACGCGCGCCGGACGTCCTCATGGTCTACCTGCCTCACCTCGACTACGATCTCCAGCGGTTCGGGCCCGCGGATCCGCGCGCGACGCAGGCGCTGGAGGACACGCTGCGGTTGCTCGCGCGGATTTGGGGCGCCGCCCGCGATGCCGGCGCGGATGTGATGGCCTTCGGCGACTATGCCATGGCGCCGGTCACAGGCGCCCCCGTCTATCCGGCGCGACATCTGCGCCGGCACGGGCTCTTCCAGGTTCATCGGGTCCGCGGGCGGCTTTACCCGGATTTCTTCCACAGCGCGGCAGTCCCCCTGGCGGATCACGAGATCGCCCTGGTCCATGTCCGCGACGAGGCCGCGATGAGGGCGGCCCGCACCGCGTTCGAGTCGCTGGATGGCGTCGCCCTCGTGCTCGACGCCGAGGGCCAGCGGACGGCGGCGGTCGATGCCCCGACGGGCGCCGACCTGATCCTCGTCGCCGCGGAGGGCCGATGGTTCGCCTATCCCTGGTGGGACGAACCGGGGGAGGCGCCGGACTTCGCGAGGCATATCGACATCCACAACAAGCCCGGGTACGACCCCTGCGAGCTGTTTTCCGGTTTCCCGCCGACGCGGATCACTTCCGATCCGTCGCGCGTCCGCGGTACGCACGGCCGTGCCGGCCCGTCCCGCGCGATCGCATGGGCAACCACGCTCGACATCCAGCGTGAGGTGGAGGATGTCCTTCACCTCGCCCAGGCCGTGGAAAACCATCTGGATGGCCGCGCGCTATGACCCGACGGGGGGTTCCGGGCCCCCCCGGCATGTCCAATCGGAGCCGTTTCCCGGAAGAAGCACGGATCCCAGCGCGGAGGCCGCGCCCGCCGGGCGGAAAGGAAGAGCAGGCATCGTGAGTTCCGGAGAACGAGTGTTCCGCCAGCGATTCGACGTTTCGTTCGAGTACCCCGTCATCTTCACGCGCGACGTGTTCGCCCCCGGGAATCCCGTCCTTCGCGGCGAAATCGTCCGGCTCGAACCCTCGCGGCCGCACCGCATGGCGGTGTTCGTCGATTCAGGCGTCGCCGCCGCATGGCCGGACCTGTGCACCCGGATCGAGGCGTACGTGGGGGCTCATGCGGACCGCCTCGTGCTGGTTCATCCGCCCCGGGTCGTGCCCGGCGGCGAGACGATCAAGGCGGATCTTGGCGGGATACGGGACCTCATGCACCAGGTCTCGCGGTGGGGGCTCTGCCGGCACTCCTATGTCATGGCAGTCGGCGGCGGGGCCGTTCTTGACGCGGTGGGGTTCTGTGCATCGCTCGTGCACCGGGGCCTGCGCATGGTCCGCGTGCCGACCACCGTGCTGGCGCAGAACGATGCCGGGGTCGGGGTCAAGACCGGCATCGACACCGACGGCGGCAAGAACACGGCCGGCACCTTCGCGCCGCCGTTCGCGGTTCTCAACGATTTGGATTTCCTGCGAACGCTCTCGGACCTCGACTGGGCCGGCGGTGCGGCGGAGGCGTTCAAGGTCGCCATCCTCAAGGACCGGGCATTCTTCGACTTCCTTTGCGAACATGCCGCCGCCATTCCCGCCCGCGACGAAGGCGTGATGGAGCGCCTGGTCGTCGAATGTGCCCGTCTCCATCTCGATCACATCCGCACCGGCGGGGACCCGTTCGAGAGCGGCGCGGCGCGCCCGCTCGATTTCGGCCATTGGGCCGCGCACCAACTGGAGTCCATGAGCGGATACCGCATCCGCCACGGTCAGGCCGTGGCCGCCGGAGTGGCCCTGGATTCCTGCTACGCCAGGGCCAAGGGGTGGCTGGACGCGGATGAACTCGACACGGTGCTCGCCGCCCTCGAGAGGGCCGGCTTTCCGCTGTGGTATCCGGAATTCGGGCGCCGGGGTGCGGACGGATCGCTGGAACTCCTGGAGGGCCTCCGGAACTTCCGGGAGCACCTCGGCGGCGAGTTGTGCGTCACGTTCCCCGACGGCATCGGATCCCGTCGCGAGGCCGGCGAAATGGACACTGTCCTCATCGAGTCGTGCCTCGGCCAGCTCCGCGACCGGGCGTCCCCGTCCTAGCCGCTGGAGGGCCGCATTATCGCGTGCCGCCGGTCACGATCCGGTACCCGAACGACTCCCCATCGTGCCGGAGGGTCACACTTCCGTTCTCCGCCTTGAATCCGACAGGCTTCGCCTCCGAGGAGGAATCCATCGGCTCGGCGATGATCGACGTCACCGCCACCGGCGCACCGGGCAGGGACGACAGCCGCAGGACGATATCGAAGGGCTCAAGATCGGGCAGGGGGATCAGGAGAAGATCTTGTTCAGCTCGTTCGATGCGGAAGGCGCCGTCGGTCACCGCCCACCCGAAATCGGATTTCGTCCCGGGCGGGTTCAGCCATGCCGGCAGCCCATCCGGGAGCGTCGGCGGATCGAACGTCACGCCAGCGAGTCGAGTGGGCAACACGAGCAAGGCC
>CAYXFW010000078.1:0-1664 GCA_964464305.1 uncultured Verrucomicrobiota bacterium | reverse complement strand
GCCGTCGGCCGAGCGCGCGACGACGAGCGTGCCGATCCAGATCCGGCCTTCGCCGTCGTCCGCGCCCTGCAGGGGCTTGCGGCTGTGTTTATCGAAGAGACCGGCCATGACACGGAAGCGGCCTGCGACACCGTCGGGGATCCGCACGGAGCGGTCGAATCGCACGGCGCCCTTCCACTCCTGTGTCGGAGGGGACGGCTTGAAGTCGTCCTGCCAGACGATCTCGCCGAAGCCCGTCACGCCTTCCTCCCTCGCGAAGTGCACGAAGACCGTGTTGTCCGTGCCGGCGCGGGACGTGCAGTCCCAGACCATCGAATAGGCGAGCCGGCCGCCGGTTGCCGCGGCAGCTTCGAGGCGGGGTTGGATGCGGAGCCTCTTTCGCTCCGCTTCGAGCGGCATCGTGCGCGCGTTGCAGTAGAGCGTCCCCGGTGACGACGCGCGCTCGACGATGCGGCCGGCGAGCCGCTCGACCGAAGCCGTGTGCGCGCCCGCGACGGCTGTCCATCCGTTGGGCGGGAGGACGGCGCCGGCGGCCGGCCAGTCCTCCCCGCCGAGGTTGACGCGCACGACGGCGCCGTTGTCCCACTCGATGCGCTGCCGGTCGAGACGCGCGCCATCGAAGGCGTGCGCCTTGATGCTGTGCAAGGCGAGGGCGCGGATGACGTCCTGCATCAGCCAGTACTTGCGCACGGCGGGCCGGCCCCAGGACTGGGCATCGACCATGGGGGAGTGGCCCGCCAGCATCTCGCAGGCGAGGTACTCGTCGCTGTGGATGCCGTGCGCGGCGCGGCCGAGCCCGCCCTCGAAACGGATCGAGTAGCCCGCGCCGTGGAGGTTGAAACGGTGGTGGTGGACGGCGTCCATCCACGGCACGCGTGTCCAGGATCCACACTCGAGGAAGATCGAATGGAGGGCGGGCCGTTGGGACGTCAGCCGCAGCCACTGGCAGTCGGCGCCGTCGAGCCAGCCGATCAACTGGTCGTGGCCGGCCTCCGAGGTGGTCGGCGCGTTGTCGCCGAGGATGTCGCGGATCTTCGCGAAGGCCTCGCCCCAGTGGCGGCGCGTCTCCGTGGCCGGGTGCAGCCGGCCTTCGGGGTCCCAGGTGTCGACGCAACCCTGCGAGGTGAACACGTCGACGAAGCTGTGCGAGGCGGCGACCCCGTCGCGGATCAGCTTCGTGTTCCGCTTGACATACGGGAGGATCGCGTCCGGCCGCCACTTGTAGGAACGGGCGTCGCGCCCCTCGTTGTACCATGCGGTGTTGGGCCGGCCGTCGGGTGTGAAGTAGATCTTCCGGTACGTGTACCCCTCGGCGTCGGGGTAGAAGTCGATGTAGTTGTCGTGCAGCCCCCACGGCACGCCACGGGCGCGGCAAGCGTCGCCGAGCGAGCGGAGATCCGCCACGGTCCCGTAGGCGGGGTTTGGCGGCCAGATGTCGGGCAGGCGGTAGTCGTACCCCCAGCGCTGCCAGTTGTGGACCGTGAGGAACGCGTCCGTCAGGCCGTAGCGGAACATGCGGGCCATGTTTGTCGAGATCTCGCCGTAGCGGCCGCCCCAGATGTCGAAGCAGAACCGTCCTGCGAGATGGCCCACGCCGCCCGCGGCCTTGCGCGGATCGAGCGGGCGGTAGGCCGTGGCGCAGGCCATGGCGGCACGACCGGGTA
>CAYXFW010000077.1:3922-9060 GCA_964464305.1 uncultured Verrucomicrobiota bacterium | reverse complement strand
GGACGAGAGTCAGTCCGGGAGGCGGAAGCGGGAAGCGAGAACCCTCCCCACCGCATCGCTCCGGCTCAGTGCGCCGCGACGGTCGCGGGGAGCAACGACTCGTAGTGCGGCGAGGGCAGGAAGATGCCGCCGCTTTCGGCGTAGAAGTCGGCGCCCAGCTCGTAGACGCCGTCCTTGACGCGGGTCCAGGGGGCGGTGCCGCGCGGATGGTAGCCGATCATCTCCGCCCACTGGCGGTAGTTCTGGTGGCCGTTGCTTTCCAGCAGGCCGAGACCGCCAAGGCCGGGGAACGGTCCGAGACGGGCGGCCACGTTCTTGTTCCAGTCGACGAGGAGCGGACAGACCGTCAGGTCCGCGCAGAAGCACGGCACCTTCCGGTCGTGGGCGACCCGCGCGATGCGCATCGTCATGCTGAGGGTCTTGGCGATCGCCTTGACCGCCATCGCGCGGTAGCCCATCTCGATCCGCTCCACCGCGTGCCGGTCGGTGTGGGCGGTCTCGTCGGCCGCCAGACGCAGGGGGATGTCGCGGACATCGATGTCCGCCTCCTCGTCAAACGGCTCTTCGATCAGCGCGATCTGATCGAAGGCGCCGATCTTTTTCGCATGATCGAGCAGCCGCAGCAGGGTCTCCTTCTTCTCGTACCGCCCGTTCGCATCGAAGTAGTACGGCAGACGGCCGTCCTTCGTGTGCGACGTCCGGGCGCTGCCGATCGCGGCGTGGATGGCCGTGAGCCGGGCCATGTCCTTCGCCAGCATCTCTTCCTGCGTGCCCGGCTGGCCGATCTTGATCTTCATGAAGAAGTAGCCTTGGTCGACGACGGCCGCGCGGATTTCCTCGATGGGGATCGCATAGGCCATCAGCGGAATCGCCCCGACGCGCTCGTGGTGATGCGACAGCGCGGGGCGGGCGGCCTCCGGGATCAGCTCGTCGAAGGTTTTCAATCCGTTCTCCGCCGCGTAGAGCAGCCATGCCGCGTTGTCGACGCCGACCAGCGCGTTCAGGGCGAAGGTCGGGCGGAGCGCCTTGCGGCCCGTGATCTTCCGGCCGTAGGCGAGGACCTCGGGGAACAGTTCGTCGAGCAGCGCGTCGGGGGTCGTGAAGGACTGCCCCTTCGCCATCTGCAGCGCACGCTCCGTCATGGCGTACATCAACGCGTTGCCGCCGCTCTCGGAATGCTCGGCAAAGACCGTGGAGTCGCTCCACAGCACGCTTTGCGTGCAGACGCCCGTGGCGTGGCGCCCCGAATCGCTTTCGAGCCGCGAGACCGAGTGCCAGGCCTCCGTCAGGTAGCCGCCCTTGAAGCCGAACGGCCGGATCAGCGGATTGCGCTCGAAATTCGAGGCGACGTTGCGAATGCGAAAGGTCTTCGGACGGACGGGGGCCGCGGCCGCAGTCCGCGGCACGGCCGCGCCGAGCGAGGCGGCGCCGGCCGCGCCGACGGCGGCCATGCGGAGGAAGTCGCGGCGGTCGATCGATGAGGCTGCGGTCTTCGAGGTCATTGCGGTTCTCCGTGATCGCGCCGCGGACGCCCCGTCGGCGCGGAATTGAGCGGGATTGTCTTGCGATCGAAAGTCGACGTCAACGACAAACGCGACACACCCAACGGCGCCGCCCGCATTGCCGCATCCGCCGCATCCGGCTACAGTGGCCGCGGCGAATGCTGCGTCCGTGACGATTCCGCGGCCTCCGCCGGGTGATTCTGGAGGATCCGCGATGAAGACGATCACAGGCGTGCTGATTCTGGCGGCGGCGGTGGCGGTCCATGCCGGAAGCCGCGCGCCGGCCGACCTGGAGGCGTACAACCTCGCCTGGACCTCGCCGTCGACCAACGCCGCCGGTTCGATGCCCGTCGGGAACGGCGAGGTGGGGCTCAATGTCTGGGTCGAGGCGGACGGCGATCTCCGGATGTATATCAGCCGCACGGACGCATGGAGCGAGGCGTGCCGCCTGATGAAGGCCGGTGCCCTGCGACTCCACCTCGATCCGAATCCCTTCGCCAAGGGCCTGCCGTTCCGCCAGGAGCTCCGCCTGCGCGAGGGGCGCATCGACATCACCGCCGGGCCGCCGGAGTCCGCCGTGACGTTGCGCGTGTGGGTCGACGCGGACGCGCCGGTCGTTCGCATCGCCGGCGAGAGCCGCGCGCCGGTCGCGGCGACCGTCCGCGTCGAGTCGTGGCGCACGGAGCGACGCGTGCTGACCGACGGGCCGAACCGCAAGGAACTCGAGTCGAGCTGGACCCTGCGCGACGCGCCCGCGGGCGTCGAGGTCGTCGAATCGGCCGACGTCTTCCCGGACCGGCCCGGTGCGGTACTCGCCTGGTACCATCGCAACGAAACCTCCATGCGCGACTTCACGCTCGCATTCCAGGGTCTGGCCTCGCTGACGAACCGATTCCCCGATCCGCTGCTCCGGCGTACGTTCGGCGGGCTCGTACGCGCCCCCGGGTTCGAGCGCCGCGACGCAAGGACCCTCGCGACGCGGGCGCCCGTCCGCGCGTTCGAGGTGGCGGCTTCCGCGCCCTGCGCGCAGACGGCGACCGCGGACGAATGGCTGGCGCTGGCCGCCGCAACGCTCGACAGCGCCCACGGCGCGCGGCGCGCGCAGGCCGCCACGGCCGCATGGTGGAGCGGCTTCTGGGACCGGAGCTGGATCTTCGTCGAGGGCGACGGGGCGCCGGGCGGGCTGCCTACGAATTCCCATGCGCTGCGCATCGGATCGGACTCCGCCGGCCGCAGCCGCTTCACGGGATCGATCCCGCGCGCCTCGCTGTATGCATGCGCCCTGCCGCCGGCCGCAATCGCCCGCCTCGCCGCCTCGCCCGCCGGCACCCCGCCGCCGGTGCGCGAGGGACTCGCCGCCACGATGTCCAACGTCACGCCCGGCACGGTGCTCGCGCCGGCCGCCAGCCTGCCGCCCGCCTTCACGATCGAGGCGTGGATCCGGTCCGGTCCGGAGGAAAACGGCCGCATCTTCGACAAGGTCACGCCCGGCGGCTCGGATGGATTTCTCTTCGATGCCTGGCCCAAGCTCGCCTTGCGGTTGATCATTGGCCCCGAGGCCGCCTCCGCGGCGGGCCTCCTGCGCCCGGGCGCGCTCCAGCACGTCGCGTTCGTCGTCGACCCGGCCGCCGGGAACCGCGCGGTCTACCTCGACGGCCGCGTAGTCCTCGGCGGCATTCGCGCCGACGACGCCCCGCCGCCGCCCTCGCGCGTGACGCAGGCCTACGTCCTGCAGCGGTGGATGACCGCCTGCGGCGGCCGCGGCGCGTTCCCCATCAAGTTCAACGGCTCCATCTTTACCGTCGAGCCCGGCGCGACCGACGACTCGCCGCACACGCCCGACTGGCGCCGATGGGGCGATTGCTTCTGGTGGCAGAACACGCGGCTGCCCTACGGCGGCATGTGCGCCCGCGGCGAAACGGACCTGATGGAACCGCTCTTCCGCTACCACATCGACGGCATCCCGCTGTGCGCCGAGCGCGCGCGGATCTACTTCGGCGCGGACGGGGCTTACTTCCCCGAGACCCTGAGCGCCTTCTACTCCTACTCGAACCGCGACTACGGCTGGAACCGCGCCGGCAAGGCCGCGAACTTCGTCGACAGCCCGTGGTGGGCGAACGCGTGGAACCAGGGTCCGGAGCTGCTGATGCTGATGCTCGACCGCTGGGAACACACCGACGATGCGGAATTCGCGCGCGCCACCCTCGTGCCCGCCGCCCGCTCGATCCTGCGCTATTTCGAGACGCGCTTCCCGGCCTCCGCGAATGGCCGCCGCGCGATCGCGCCCACGCAGTCGGTCGAGACCTACTGGCACGGCGTCACGAACGACCTTCCCGCGCTGGCCGGCCTCCACGCGGTCCTGCCGAAGCTGATCGCGCTGCCCGACGGCCTCGCACCCGCCGCCGACCGCGAACGCTGGCGCGCGCTGCTCGCCTCGCTCGCGCCGGTGCCGCTCCGCGAGGAGGGCGGCCGGCGGTTCATCCTGCCCGCCGAGTCCTTCGATCCGAAGCGCTCGAACTGCGAGAACCCCGAGCTCTACGCGATCTACCCGTACCGGCTCTTCGGCGTCGGCAAGCCGGACCTCGCCGCCGCGATCGAGACCTTCGCGCGCCGGGGCACGAAGGCGACGGCGGGCTGGTCCTACGACGCGCAGTGCGCCGCGATGACCGGTCAGGCCGACGAGGCGGCCCGCCAGGTCCGGATCAAGGCGCGCAACGGCCACTGGCGCCACCGGTTTCCCGCGATGTGGGGGCCGAATTACGACTGGGTTCCCGACCAGGACCACGGGGCCAACCTGATGATCGCCCTGCAAACCATGGTGCTCCAGGCCGAGCGAGACCGCATCGACGTGCTGCCCGCCTGGCCGAAGGGCTGGAACGTGAAGTTCAAGCTCCACGCCCCCGACCGCACCGTCATCGAAGGCGAATACCGCGACGGCGCCCTGAAGCGCCTCGACGTGACGCCCGGCTCGCGACGTGCCGCCGTGACAGTCCACCCCGGCCAGCCCGGCGACGTTCCGAAATGAGGCAATGGGTCAGTCGGGGCGACCCGATTGCGGCTTCATTTCGTGTGCTGCAAGGCGTAAGCATCAAGGAGATTGCGAATCATCCGTTGATAGGCCGTGTGATGCTTCTCCGCCTGATTCTTGAAGAACCGGAGACTTGCCTTGCTTAGGGAGATCGTGACCTTGACTTTCTCCTCCTTCAGCGCCAGTTGCTCCGGACTTGGGAGAAAATCCTGCACCACCTTCAGGTTGCCGAGGGGTTCGTCAGTGTAGGCGATTCTGCTCTTCATAGATCTGTTTTCCTTTCCGCCAGTATCCTGCGCCGAAAACCCGGATGATGTCGGCGCGATAGGTGAACCGAACCGTGATGATCCCGTTTCCGACTCTTCCAATGCAGTGATACCGATCCTCTTCTGTGCTGTGTCTTGTGTCCTCGACAATCACACGGCGGGGATCCAGAAATGCGAGCTGAGCCAACGCGAAAGGCACACCGTGCTTGCCTTGGTTGGCGCGATCTTTCGCGCCATCCCACTCGAACCGCGTCTTGTCCATGGGATTACCGTATCACGAGGGCATCAGGGATGCAATACGTTTATACATCCATTAATATGTATTCCATCGATGTCTGCACT
>CAYXFW010000077.1:0-3912 GCA_964464305.1 uncultured Verrucomicrobiota bacterium | reverse complement strand
GCACTCCGGCGCCGGACATGTCGCGCCGTAGCCCCGCCCAGCGGGGCGAAGGCGGATGATGCGGGAGCCCCCGCCGGCCCTCATGGGCCAGTCGGGGCGATCCGATTGGCTCAGGTTGTTTCCGCGATTCCGAGCGTCTTGGCCGCCGTCTGAAGCCTGCGATCTCGTGTCCACAGCGCGGCGTGATGCAGGAGTGCGGATGCCAAGATGTGGACATCAACCCACCCGAGGCCGCGACCGTTGAGTTGGTTGACCTCGATCAGGTGGAGAGCCTCGGCGTGCGATGCAACCTCTACCGAAGGCAACGACGAGAGCAACCCAAGAATCTCCTGTCGTTTGGCAAGGTTGCCGCATGCCAGTTCGCCGATCACAAACGGGTGTGTGACGACTGCGCCAGCCGCCAGCAGATCGCCGAGGAGTGGAACCCCGTGCCGGAGGTGGTCGACCCAGACGGAGGTGTCTACCAGAATCACGGTCACCTCCTACGGCCGCCGGCGACGTATCGGTCTCAGGTTGCGCTCCGTTCCACCCAGACGAGCGAGCCGTCTCGCGCTCTCCAAAGACACCAACGCTTCCAGCCCCATCCGCACCAAGGCTGTCTTCTCCGTGACGCCGGTCACGTCCGCCGCCCGTTTCAGAACGCCGTCATCTATATTCAGGGTCGTTCTCATGCACACCAGTATGCATCATTCATGCATCTCATTCAAGGCCTTCATTCATGGAGCCAACGGCAGCGGCAAGGGGCGGTGAGACCGTGGCGCGACTCTTGCCCTGCAAGAGGCGTGCCGCGATCTCGACCTACCTCTCAACGTCACCGTTCAGGTTCGGCGAGCTTACGAGTCGTAACTTGCGACGGCGTGTTGGGCTGTTCATCTTTCTAGAAAGTTCCGCGTCCTGCGTGACCGCCAAACGCCGTCCGAATCCCGACGTTCCGTTAGGACTGGATAGCAGGGATCATGTTCAGTTGAGATCGTCCTCATAAATATGTGAATCACTAAGTTGCTCTTTCCAGTGGCGATCCAACGTTGATGATAGGCCTTTTGCCATACGGACGTGTAGTGTCCGATATCGGAGTACGCCAGGAAGTAAAGTCCATCGATCTGAAACTCCCGAAGTGGTGAGCCCAGAGTCGCGAAGACACCCTCTCGGGACATTCCGTTGGTAATTGTGAGAAAGCGATTCTCGTCGTACCCGACTGCGTAGGCTGTCGTCGGAACCAGTATCCCCCGCTGGGGGAGCAACTGTTTGATTCCGATGACAAGCAGTCCTGACATTCCTGCTGTCACAAGAATTGTGAGCCATATTTGCTTTCTCATGTATTGTTCCGAGCCCAGCGTGTATTCCACGACCTGTCGCTTTTCGCGGGTTTGAGGCGATTCATCACTGTTTCCCGATCCTCCATCCGTTCACCTCTGCGGCGATGGTGCGCCGGTCGTTGGACGGGGGCAAGCGGGATTTCGATTCTTCCAAGGGTTGGAACGGCTGCCGACACCGTCATCTTCGCTCGGCCTTGACGTAGATCTCTTTTGGCGCGCGCTTGAAGTACTTGAAGAGAGCAGGGCAAAGCCAGCCCTCCGTGCCGTATTTCTCCACGAAGTACCAGTTGCCCGCGTTCTCGCGGCGGCGCCAGACGGCCTTGGCTTGGAAACCCGGGAATGGTTGGGGCGAGAAGATCAGACGAAACCCGCGATCCGCATTGGGGATGCCCGCGTCGGCGACCAGCTTGTCGATCAACTCCGGGATGCCGGCAACGAATGGCTCGGCTTTGAGACCCGCGCCGGGGTCGTCGAACACCCATGTGCCCGCCTGACGATACGGCGCGATGACGAGAAGCGAATTGGATCCGGCCACCCACTTCGTTTCTGCAGCGAACAGGATAGCCCCGGCAATCGCCGCAGCGGTCACGAGCAGGGCGGTTCGTCCGCTGGCCGCGCGGTCCTTTCTCCGGATGAACGCGAGCGGCGCCGTTCCCGCCGCGCCCAGCAATGCGGCAATCCACGGCAAGCCGGAGAGGCCTGTGAAGGCGAAAAAGCATCCGTAGAAGGCGATGCTGAATGCAAACAGTGCCGTCCCCACCGCGAGGTCGCTCCCGCATCGTCTCCATGCGCCCCGGATCCAGAAGAAGACGGCGACGAGGAACGGGATGCCGAGCCCCGCGTCGACGATCGTCATTTGCCGCCGTCCTTGGCGGTGGACAGGGCGGAGGCGGTGCCGATGCGGGCGCCGAGGGTGGCTTCGGCGATCGAGCGGCCGTCGCGGAGGACGGGCGATTTGCGGGGGATCCAGAGGCGGCGCTTGGCGCGGACGATCAGCCGGTAGCCCGGGCTCAGGAAAAGCAGGGCGTCGAGCTGCGCCGCCGTCCATGACATCCACGCGAACCGCCGCCACGCGTCGGCCTGCGCGCGGCTGATCGTGATCGGGTCCGGCCGGTGCGAGGCGGCGGAATCCGCGGCGCGAAGGGCGCTGCGGCGGGCGAGCACGTCGGAGGCCTCGATCAACAGCCGCGAATAGCGGCGGATGTCCTGCACGTCGAACCCGTCCTTGAGCACGTCGAACAACTGCCGCCGCGAGTAGCCCCGGCGCAGGTGGCCGATCCGTTCGTTACTCTGCCCGGCGAGATTCCGGACCAGGTTCAGCGGGGCGACGCGGGCGGCGAAGGGGACATTGACGATCAGCCGGCCGGCGGGCTTGAGGATGCGGTGGCATTCGTGGATGAAGGCCGCCTCGTCGGCGATGTGTTCGAGGAAGTCGACGATCACGACCACGTCGAACGACTGGTCCTCCACCGGCAGCCGGCCGTCCGCCAGCGGAACGACCCGCTCGTCGCCGACCATGTGCCGCAGCGACTCCAGGGCCTGTCCCGGCACGTCGGCGCTCGTCCACTCGCCGCCGCCCTGCCGCAGCGCGGCACTGATCCAGCCGCCCTCGCCGCCGATATCGAGGCAGCGCTTCCCCTCGGGCTTCCCCAGCAGGATTTCGATCTGCCGGAGAAACAACATCGCCCGCGCCGACCCGCGGATCGCGGGCAGCAAGGACGCCGGCGCGTACCCGGCCGAGAGACCCTCCGATGCTCTGTCCTTCATCCCGCCCCTTTATAGCGCGTCCACCGGCAGCGGTCGAGGCAAGGCCGGTGGGGCCCGGGGTCTACTCCGCGACCAGTTCGAAGACGGCCGAGTCGTAGTCGCCCTCGAGCCGGACCGGCATGCCCATGGCCATGAGCGCTGCGCCGCCGAGCGACTGCCCGTGGATGCGCGAGTGGTCGCGCTTTTCCTTGTTGATCTCGGTCACGCGGTAGCGCTTGCCGGCATCGAGTCCTTGCAGCAGCAGGGGCGCAGGGAAGTCGCTCATGATGTTCCGGACCAGGCCGTAGAGGAAGACAACTGCATGGCTCTTGTCGTCGTTCACATACATGAGCGAGGCGTAGCTGTTCGCCCAGGGCGAGACGAGGCGGTACAGATCGCCCTGCTGGATCACCGGGCGCAGTCGCTTGTAGTCGGTCACTGCCTTCTTGGCGAACGCGAGCTCCTCCGGCGACATCTTCTTCGGATGCAGTTCGAATCCCAGACGACCCGACATCGCCACATCGAAACGGAACTTGAGCGGCGTGGAACGGTGCGTCTGCTCGTTCGGCACGATGGTCACGTGCGCGGCCATGGCACATGCGGGGTAGAAGTGGCCCGCACCCCACTGGATGAACACGCGCTGCCGAGCGTCGGTGTTGTCCGAGGTCCAGAACTCGTCCGCATAGCGCAGGAACCCGTAGTCCATGTGTGCGCCGCCCGAGGAACACGCCTTCATGATGAAGTCCGGGTACTTTGCGCGCAGTCGTCCCAGCAGGTCGTACAGGCCCGCCGTGTAGTCGAACCACAGGTTGGGCTGGCGGTCGGCCGCGAGGTGGGTCGAGCCGGCGTT
>CAYXFW010000076.1:0-9134 GCA_964464305.1 uncultured Verrucomicrobiota bacterium | reverse complement strand
CCACCGACATGTTTGCACACGAGCAGGATCTGCTCCGCGCCCCAGGACTTCGCCGCGCGGCAGACTCCGTCCGCATCGAACCCCGCGGGGTTCATCTTCGACAGGTCGGTCGTTCCGTCCTTGTCGTATTCGGCATTCTCCCACGTGGCGACGCCAAAGTGGATGAACATGATTCTTTCCTGCTCGTGCCACGCGTACTGCGCCGGGGACGGCCGGGCGAGCCCGTCGGCATCCGCAACCCGCGGAGCGGCGGGCACCGCCAGCGCGGCGAGGGCGAGGACGGCTCGGATGGATTTCATCGAATCTCTTCTCCGGTGGCGGCCGGCGCGAGGACGGCCGGCAGGCGTTCGAACTCGAGCTTCACGACCCAGCCGGCCGAAGACCGGGCGTTGACGGGCAGGTTCTTGAGGCGCAGACAGCGGTCGGGGGTCAGGTGGTGCAGGCGAGGGAGATCCGCCACATCGAAGGCGACCGGCCCTCCGCCGAGCAGCGTCGCGCGGCGCGGCGCCTCCGCGATCGGATGAAGGAAGACGGACGCCGTCTCGGGCTCCTTGACGAGATGAACGTAGAGCGTCGCTCCCCGGCGCGTCAGGACCACGTCGCGATTGCCGGCGAGACTGCCGGCTGGCTCGACGTCGAACATCGATTCCCGCGCGGGGCCGAGCCACTTGCCGATCCGGCGGAGAATCCCCGCGGAGGTCGCGTCGATGGAGCCATCCGCCTTCGGCCCGACATTGAGCAGGTAGTTGCCGCCCTTGGCCAAGACCTTCTGGATGCTGCGGATGAGGTGGGCGTCGGTGTAGTAGTCCTCGTCGTCCCGCCAGCCCCAGCTCTGATAGCCCACCGCCTGGCAGGCCTCGACCGGCGTGTCGAACGCGGCCTTCGCATTGACGGAGTTGTCCCAGTCGCGCTCCGGCGTGCCGAAGTCGCCGTCGTCGCAGCCGCGGTTGTTGATCACCGCCGCGGGCTGAAGCGTACGGATCGTGGCGTTGATCGACGGATCGCGATGCTTGAGGACGTTGGCGTCCCACCAGAAGCCGTGGATCTCGCCGTAGTTCGTGCAGAGCTCGCGCACCTGCGCCTTCACGTAATCGAGGTACTTCGCAAGGTCCGGCGCGTCGCCCGGCTCCGGCGCGGGCAGTTCGTAGGACCGGCCGGCGGACGGGTAGTTCGGCTGGTGCATGTCGGCGAGCGAGTAGTAGAGGCAGAGTGGGAATTTCCGCCGGTGGCAGGCTTCGGCAAGCCGGGCCAGAACGTCCTTCCCGTACGGGGTGCGCGTGACGTTGTAGTCCGTCTGCTTCGTGTCCCACATGCAGAAGCCGTCCACGTGCTTCGTCGTGAACGTGAGATAGCCCATGCCCGCCTCCTGCGCGAGGTCGAGCCAGGCGTCGGGGTCGAACTTCGCCGGGTTGAACTGCGGCGCCAGCCGCGCGTACTCGGCCCGCCCGAGCTTCCGGCGGAACATGTGTTGCTCGTGCCAGCCCGCGACGGCATAGATGCCCCAGTGGACGAACAGGCCGAAGCGTTTTTCGAAGAACCAGTCGCGCGCATCGCCGAAGCGGCGCGGACCCGCGGGCGCCGCCCAGACTGCGCGCGGCAGCGCCGCGCCGGCCGCGCCGGCGGCGGCGCAGGCCGCGAGAAACGCGCGCCGGTTCACGACCGGGCCTCCGGCCGCGGATACCGCGCGGTGGCGTCGACCCCGGGACCGGACAGCGTCGCGATATCCCGCGCCTTCTCCGCGGCCGGGAGCCGTGCGAGGCCGGTGTACTCGAGCCATCCGTTGGAGACGCCGACGCCCGCGCCCGCCTGGCGGGCAAGGCTCATCTGCGACGGCCACATCTTGCGGAAATGCCACGCGCAGGGCCGCCACGGCTTGTCGCCCAGGGCCGCCAGGTAACGGACCGGCTCTTGCGTGTACAGCGGGTGATTGAGCATGCCCGGATATGCGTGGTCGCCGCACTCGCCGTCGGCCCAGAGCACGAACGGCGACATCGAACAGTCGCTGCTGAACACGGCCCGGTCGGCGCCGAACGAGCGCGCCAGTGCGCGGAGCTTGCGGTAGAAATCGATCGCCGCCGGCGAGGTCGGCCCGGCGTGGTTCGGATGGTGGTCGTAGCCGAGGCCGGCGAAGGTCTCGTCCACGACCAGCGCATCGGGCCGCAGGATGTCCATGATCCATCCCGCCTGCCGGAGCAGGTGCTCGCGCCACTCGGGCGATGCGAGCGACGCGCGCCAATTCCGGCCGACGGTGTCGGGACCCTGCCACGGATACGGCACGGGCTTGCCCTCCGCATCGACCAGGACGCTGTCGCGCATGGCCTGGAAGAACGGCGTGGCATCGTCGAAGAGCACCGGATGCAGGTACACCGCGGCCTTCGCCCCGGCTGCGCGGGCGGCCCGGATCCGGGCGCGCATCTTCTCGAAGGACATCTCCGCCGCGCCCTGCTTGTCGCCGCGCATGGCCTGCCAGGTCGTGCGGTCCGGATGGAGGTAGTCGCCCAGCGTCGGGTAGTAGCCGTGCTGCGTGGCCAGACCGACGCGAAACTCGCGGAAATACGGAGCATCGGCATCAAACCCGCCGCCCCGACGGCCCTTCTCCCCCTCCGCGGACGACAGGAAGTCGTAGTAATGGACCTTGAACTCACGCGTCCAGCCGATCGCCGGATGATCCTCGCGATGGCCGAACCGGTGGAACGCGCGCCACGCCGTGTCCGGGCCGCCGGCGTGCACCAGCAGCCAGCCTCGGTGCGAGAAGGTGCCCCCGGGCGGCACCACGACGGTACGGGAGGCGCGCCAGCCCTCCGACGGGCCGCGGCTGAACCGCACCGGCTGGTCGGAGGCCGTGAAGAACGCCACGCGCCACGGTCGTCCCGGACTGAAGAGATCGACGACGGGCACGAGCAGCAGCGCGCGCGTCTCCCGCTCTTCCGGACAACTCGCCATCGGTTCGAGGTAATGGGCCACGAAGGGACCGTCGCCCGCCGGAACCCCGCATTCCTTCTGAAACTTCTTCACCCCCAACGCCGCGAACCGCGGGTCGGCGAACAACCCCGCCGCCGTCAACGGAACGTGCGCCTCGAAGCGGTCGGCGCCGCCGGGTCGGCCGGCGGGCACGAGCATCGCCGCCTCGACCCGCTGCGGATCGCGGGAGTCGTTGTGGACCGTGAGTGTCGCCTCGAGCAGATCCCCGCCGTCGAGCAGCCGGTGCGACAGTTCCAGCCGCAGTGGACCGTGGGCCGCCGCGTCCCGCTCCCCGCCAAGCCGCGTCGCCCGCGCCGGGTCTTCGCCGTGCAGGCGGCACGCGGCCTCGAGTGCGGGCGCGAGCGGCAAACCGCCGGCGCCCACGCCGTCGAACAACCGCGCGCGTCCGCCGCGCGACCAGCGCACCGCACTGCCCGTCGCGCAGCCGGCCGTCGCCAGACCGCAGGCCGCGGGCACCGCCGCGGCCAGGAATGCGCGCCGGTTCATGTCAGGCCTCCTCGAACGCCACGATCTCGTAAATCGGGACGCGCGGGATGACGACCTCGACCCCGCCGTCGACGCGCTTCACCGGGAGTTTCCGCCCCGCGACCACCGCGCGCGCGGTCACGCCCTTCAGCGGCAGGTTGAGTCGCACCCGCACGTCCGCCAGCGGCACCGGCGACTCGTGGAATTCCGGGTGCGGCGGCGCCTTGCGGCTGGGCGACCAGTTGATGACGTGCACCAGGTGCCGCGCCGGACGGCGCGCGGCGCGGTCGGCCGCCTGATGCGTCACGGTGATCTCGGTCGACAGCGGCGCATCGGTGTCCACCAGCCGCACCGGCAGGACCTCGCGGAGCAGGTGTTCGAACGCGGCGCGGTAGATCCAGTAGCCGTTGCGGTAGTAGCTCTGTCCGATCGGGAACGCCACGAGGCCGACGCGACCGCTGCGCGCGAGAACCGTGTAGTCCGTCGCATGGTCGAACGGCGTCTGCTTGTGGCTTGTGAACCGTTCGGCGCTGCGCTGGAAGAGCGGCTCCCCGAGCGCCGCGAGCGACACCGCGGGCGCGGCCGCCTTCCACTGCGCCGCCCCTTCGTAGAGCGCGTACTCGTAGTCCGGGATGTCGCCGGTGAACTTCGCCCGCGGCACCAGGTAGGCCGGCTTGAACGGCGACGGGCCGGCATAGGTCAGCCCGTAGCGGTCGAGCCAGCCGGCCGTGGCGCCGGCGGCAAGGCCGGCGTCGTGGCAGACGATCACGGCCCCGCCCCTGGCGATGTAGGCGTGCAGCCGCGCGACCGTCGCGGCATCGGGACGGAAGGCGTCGGGCACAACCACCAGCCGGTAGCGCTCCCACGGCTGGCCCGGCTCGACGACATCGAACTGCAGCCGTGCCTCGAGCATCAGCTTGGTCATGCCGTAGATGTACTCGTCGCGCAACCGGTCGAATGGAATGGCCGGAATCAGCATCGCCGCCTCGGTCACGGGCGCCGCCCCCTCGAGGTGCGGTTCGAGCGCCTTGATCCGCCCGAACGACTTTCCGATCACATGGTAGACGGCGGGGTCGAGGCGGCCGTCGGGCGGCATCTGGTCGCCGACGTCACAGCGCGCGGCGTTGGCGACGATGCTCGCGAGCTCGACGTCGAGCTGCTCGGGCAGCTTGAGCCCGCCGAAGTCCGCCCACGAGGTGACGAAGCGGCCGGTCATCCCGTACACCGGGACACCGAACGTGCGCTGGTAGCGGATCTGCGCGGGCGCATAGAAATAGCCCCAGCCGGCGCCGGTCGGCAGTGCCTCGATGTCGATGTTGTCGAGCAGCTCCGCGCGCTGGCTGACGCACGAGAGGCCGATGTCGTTGAAGTCGATCTGGGCGTTCGGCCGGATGGACTTCACCAGCGCGCGGATCCGCCGCTTCCAATCGAGGAAGAGACGGTTCTTGTGCTCGCGCTGCGCCTCGGCGTCGTTCGGATCCTTCCCCGCCGCCGCAATCTGCTTCTTGCATTCGGGGCAGTAGCACTCGTGCGAAATCGGCTCGGCCATGTCGAACCACGGGCCGTCGAGGTCGTACTTCGACACGAACTCGCGCGTGTGGTCGTCCATCAGCTTCAGGTACGGCTCGTGCGCCATGCACAGCGCGGTCCATCCGGGCGTCTGGCCCGCCTTCGGCAGGTAGTTCGATCCGTCGCGCTTGAGGACCAGCCAGTCCTTGTGCGTCGCGGCCATGTGGTGGTCCCACGTGGTGCAGTAGTAGGCGTAAACGGCGATCCCGCGCTTGCGGCAGGCCTTCACCTGCTCGCCGAGCAGGTCGAACGACAGGCCCGGGTGCACGGGCCCGAAAGCGCTTGGGTAATAGAAGAGGCCGTGCATGTCCTTCGCGAAGACGACGATCGCGTCGACGTTCCCCGCGAGGAGCCGGTCGCCCCACTCGTCGGCGTTGAACTTGGCGCCGATCTTCGGGACATGCGTCGAGTTATGGAAGTCCTGGTGGATCTTCCGCCACGGCCGCTTCGGCAGCGTGTGCATGCGCGGGTCGATCCACACTCCCGGCCCTGCCGCCGCCTCGGCCGCGCCGGCCTCCATGCCCGGGATCCTGACCGAGATGAACGCCGCCGCCGCACCGGCCCCCGTCGCCCCAAGGAACACGCGTCGATTCATGGCCAATCCCCCTGATACGGATAAATGGATGTCGTGGATGCGAGGATGAATAGGGAGCGCCCCCTGTCTTCGTCCCCTCCGTTCATCCAATCACCCACCCATCCCGTCATCCGTCCATCCCGGCATCCGCTCCTGCTGCCGTCGCATTTCGAGCCTATCCCTGCTTGCCCCCGCGGTCTTTGTCGTTTACGATCCATGTTGTGTCGTTTTCGGTCAGCGCCCGCCGCAACCGGGGAGCCTACAGCCACCCATTCTCCGGCATCGGCGTGGAGTTCGCGCCGCTGGCGCCGGCGCCGGCGGTTCCGGGCGTGTTGCTGCACGAGGCGGGGTTCAATCCACGCAGCCGCAACTGGATGTTTCCAAACGTCCTGAGCCCGTTCTGGCGGCTCTATTTCAACGCGCGGCCCGGGCACCGTGTGGTGACAGCGGGGGGCGCGGAGGTGCGGCTCGGACCGGACCGGATCGTGCTGATCCCGGACGGCGTGCTCTTCCACTGCCGCGGCCGGGCGCCGGTGCCGCACCTGTGGCTGGCGTTCCAGGCGGCGGGACGTCTTCACGCCTCGCAACGCGTGCCTGCGGAACTTCCGCCACGGCCGGAGGAGCGGCGCGTGATGCGACGGCTGGCGGCGGAGATCGCGGCGGGCGGGGCCGGGCGCCGGGGACGTATCTTTCATCTCTCCCACGCGCTGCTGCATCTCGTCCTCGCCCGGCCGGATCTGCGATGGAGCGACGGCGGGGCGGACGATGCCATGGCGCGCGTCGACACGGCCATCGCAGACCGGCTCGCCTCGCCGCTGCGTGTCGCGGATCTCGTCAAAGCGTCCGGCATGGGCCGTCGCGCGTTTCTGGAAGCCTTCCACCGCGCCCACGGCACATCCCCGGCGCGCCACATCGTGCGCCTGCGCGTCCGCGAAGCCGCCGCCCTGCTCTCCGGCACGTCCCGCAGCATCGACGACATCGCCGCCGCCACCGGCTTCCCCAACCGCCACTACTTCTCCCGCGTCTTCCGCCGCCAGACCGGCTCCCCCCCCGCCGCCTGGCGCCGGGCACATGCCCTGGGCGGTTGATCCGCACCCTCTCATCCGCACACTCCGCAAATTGAACAGCGGTGAGCTTGCCTATCCTCCGTATTTCGTGCACCGTCCTTGGAGTGAGGATGCTCTTTCAGACCGGTCTCGACAGGGGTGCACCCATGCCGATGGAAGGGCGATGCCGTCTCAGGATCGGCGCGTCCATCGGGCTGGCTGTCGGCGTACTTCTGAGTCCATCGGCCCGTGCCGACAATACGGTGTTGGATTTCGGCGCCGTCAACGGCTCTGCCATCGTCGCGAATTCCCCTGCCCTCAATCCCGTGCATTTGACGGTTGAAACGTGGTTTCTGGCCCGCAGCTTCTACGGCGACGGCACAAACCCTCTCGTTGACAAACCCTACTATTCGCACTCCTCGCCGTACTACCAATACAGCCTGTGGATCGCCGGCGAGCAACAACCCGGTTACTCGTGTTATAGTGGCTTCATTCTCTCGATCGGAGGCAGCCCCCAAAATGTCGTGGCAGAGAATGCGTATACCGTGGGACAGTGGCATCATGTGGCCGGAACCTACGACGGGGAGACCATTTGCCTGTACATCAACGGCGACCTCGTGGCCTCCAACACCGCTCCCTCCGGCCCCCTCGACGCGTTCGCGACGGACCTGAACATCGCTTCCTTCGGAGGCAATTACCCCGCGGCTGCCACCCCCGTTGCGCTTGAAGAACTTCGCATCTGGAGTTACGCCCGCTCACAAAGCGAGATTCAGGCGGCGATGAATCAGGAACTGACCGGGGCCGAGTCGGGACTGATCGCCTATTACAACTTCAACACCCCCAGCACCACAACTCTCGTTGACCAGACCGGCCACCACAACGGCACACTGAGCAACATTACGCTCGGCCAGTTCACAACGCCCTCCCCGATTCCCGAACCGGGCTCCGTCGTCATGATCGCGCTGGGCGTCGGCGGCCTTGCGTTGAGACGGCGACTGCGCCGAAGGCGCGCCTGACTTCCGGGGAAGATGAAGGGCGGGCTGCGGGACACAGCCTCTCCGCCCCCACCGCATGGTCGATCACAGGTCTTTGACCGTCTCGAAGACCGCGACAACAACCTTCGCCAGGCGCTTGTAATCCAACCTGTCCGACGTGTCCCCTGCCGAGTGATAGGCTTTATTCCTGTAGAACGCAGTGTCGGTGATCATGAGAGCCTTGAACCCGTATGGCCAGTAGTTCAAGTGGTCGGAGAAGTCGATGCCTGGAATGACGGAGGGCGCCCGGATGGAGTACACGGGCAGATCGGTCCTTCCTTTCATGCCCGCCTTGACCCTCTTGATCCAGTCGCCCTGGTCCCACCGACTTGCCACCGCGATGAAATTTGCCCGGCTCGGATACATCAGGCGCAGCAGAGGCATGGGGTAGGACTGCGAACCCCATTCGTCGTCGAAGTAGCCGACCATTTCAAGCACGATGACGCCCCTCACCCTTGCCTTGTCCCCCGCAAGGCTCTTCGCGTGAACGGCACTGCCCATGAACTCAGTTCGGAAGAACGGCGGTTCCTCCAGCACGTACGCGACCAAGTCCACGGCGTTGGCGGGGGCGCTGCGCCCCAACAGGTACGCCAGTTCGATGAGGGCCGCAATGCCGCTGGCGTTGTCGTCTGCACCGGGCCCTTCTCTGCAGGCGTCGTAGTGCGCGCCCACGACGACTCGGGATCCTTTGCCGGCATTGAACCTGCCGATGACATTCCGATATTGCTTGCCGGCCACAGTGAAAGGCTGGAACTCGACGGCAGCACCCGCCTGACCGAAGTGTTGAGCGATATAGTCGGCGCATCTGTCGAGATTGTCCCTGTGCAGCCAGTCCCGCGGACATAGCCGTTGCGACAGGGTCTCGACATGCTCCCGCAACTTCGCAGGATCCTCCGCCTCCCCTGAAGGATGGTTTCTGCAACACGACGGTTGTGCCACGACAAACCACGCAGCGAAGATCACAGCGGCCACTGTGCCCAGGACCCGGGCCGCCGATTTCATGAGTTTCTTCTTCATCGTCTCCGGCGAACGTCAGAGGTCAGCGACGGGTACCGGCCGCCTCTGGCGTCGGTCTTATCTCTGCGCGAGTCGGCTGGCTCCCGTTCGCTGCACCGTCTGCCGTGGCGCTCGTCGGTGGCGGTCCAAACTCATCCCGCCACCAGACGTACACACCGCGCTTCCACTCCATCGAGTCGCCGTCGATGTCGTCCGAAAGCTTGAAATCATCCGGGCCGGCGCCCAGTCCGACGTAGCCTACAAAGTGGCCTCCCCATTCCATCCATAGGTAGCCTCTTGAGTACGGTGTCGCCGGAACCAATCCGACGAAGCGCGGCGGCCGTGACCAAAACGCCTGGCGGGCGAATGCGGGAATGAGATTCGTTCGACGGCACTCATCGGCAAATGTCACAAAGGCTGCTCCGTTCGTTTCTCCGGCCAGCAACCTCAGGGCCGCGTCTTGGACCA